>PMJN01000030.1:533-5361 GCA_003157445.1 Micrococcales bacterium | reverse complement strand
GGCGACGATCCGCGCGGCCGTCCTGCGTGGAGCGGTTGCGAAGGCTCGATCCACTCCTCAGGTCCCGGGGCGGATCCGCGAGATCGGCGACCGCGCCACTGCGATTCGTGAGGCCGTTTCCCTTGCCCGTGTCGGCGACACAGTCGTTGTCCTTGGCAAGGGACACGAGAGTGGGCAGGAGACTGCCGGCGTGGTCCATCCATTCGACGACCGAACACAGTTGAGAGCGGCATTAATGGAGAACACAGTCAGTCACCCCGTGACTGATGCCAACCATGGCGAGGCCCGGTGATTGCCCTCAGGCTCAGCGAGATCGCTCAGATCACTGGTGGTCGGGTCTTCAACGCGATCGGCGCTTCTGTTCTGGACACGGTGGGACGCAACATTGCGGCAACTGAGAATGCGGAGGCGGATCCACTGGTGGACGGACCAGTGGTCACCGACTCGCGTGAGGCCGCTCCTGGCAGCCTTTACATTGCGCGCGTAGGCGAGGACCTGGACGGTCACCAGTTCGTTGCGGCAGCTCGCTCCCAGGGTGCCGTGGCCGCACTTACTTCGCGGCCGGTAGCTGACCTGCCGTCCGTGGTGGTCCAGGACGTTCAGGCGGCCTTCGTCTCACTGGCCGGCGCTTTGGTCGCGCGCAACGCGAACGCGGTCGTCATCGGCATTACGGGATCCTCAGGAAAGACCGGCACCAAGGACCTGCTGTGGTCGGTATTGCAGCGCCATGGCGAGACCGTGGCCAACGTGGGTTCCCTCAACTCCGAGGTTGGTGTTCCGCTGACCGTCTGTCGGATCACTCCCACGACGGCATACCTTGTGCTCGAGATGGGCTCCCGGGGGATGGGCCACATCGAGTACCTCACCCGCATAGCGCGGCCGCAGATCGGGGTCGTCCTCAATGTGGGGACCGCTCATGTAGGTGAGTTCGGCTCACAGGAGGCGATCGGGCGGGCTAAGGCGGAGCTCGTCCAGGCCTTGCCGGCAACCGGATTCGCCGTCCTGAACGCAGACGACCCGATTGTCTGGCGTATGGCAAGTCAGACCCGGGCACAGGTCATTGGGGTGGGGGAGTCGGCCGAGGCAGCCATCCGGGCGCAGGACATCTCTCTCGACCCTCAGGGTCGTGCGTCCTTCACCCTGGTCACGGATCAAGGTGCCGTCCCGGTCGTCCTCAGGCTTCACGGGCAGCACCAGGTTGGCAACGCCCTGGCGGCGGCGGCCGTCGCCCTGGCCGTTGGCATGGCCTTGGGCGACGTCGCCACCGCGCTGGGAGAGGCGCGACCGCTGAGTCGATGGCGGATGGAGGTCCACGAGCGGGCTGATGGCGTCACGATCGTCAATGACGCCTACAACGCCAACCCTGACTCGATGCGGGCGGCGCTGAAGGCTTTGGCGGCTATGGGTCACGGCCGGCGAACCTGGGCTGTGCTGGGCGAGATGCTTGAGCTGGGGTCGGAGTCCGTTACCGAGCACGAGGCCCTGGGTCGACTTGCTGTGGGCCTGGGCATATCGCGTCTTGTCGCGGTGGGTCAGGGGACCGAACCGATCGATGAAGGAGCCCGCCGTGAGGGTTCGAGCGATCAGGAGTCGACCTGGGTCCAGGACACCGATGTCGCCTATGAACTGCTGCGGCAGCACCTCGCCCCTGGTGACGTCGTGTTGGTCAAGTCCAGCCGTGATGCGGGGCTGCGATGGCTCGGCGACCGTCTGCTTGAGGGCGCCGAGTCGGAGGTCGTTTCGTGAAGGCCGTACTACTGGCCGGCATGATTTCGCTCGTAGTGTCGTTGCTCGGCACTCCGTTGTTCATCAAGTTCCTGGTCCGCAGGGGGTATGGCCAGTTCATCCGCGATGACGGACCGACCTCACACCACACCAAGCGTGGTACTCCCACCATGGGCGGAGCACTCATCATCGCGGCCACTCTCCTTGCCTACGGCGGGGCGCACATGTTCACCATGACCCCGTTGACGGTCAGTGGGATGCTGGTGCTCTTCTTGATGACCGGCCTGGGGATCGTGGGCTTCCTCGACGACTACATCAAGATCTCCAAACAGCGCAGCCTGGGGTTGCGCACCAAGCAGAAACTGGCTGGACAGACCGCCGTGGCAGTGATCTTCGCGGGCCTGGCGCTGCAGTTCCCCAACAGCCAGTTCCGCACTGCTGCGGTGCCATTCGTCTCCTTCGTCCGAGACACGAATGTCAACTTTGCCTTTTCCGGCACGGTACTCGGAACGATCCTGTTCGTGCTCTGGGCCAACCTGATGATCGCCGGCACCAGCAACGGTGTGAATCTCACCGACGGTCTGGACGGGCTGGCGACCGGCACCAGCGTGATGGTGTTCGGTGCCTACATCCTGATCGCCATCTGGCAGTTCAACCAGAACTGCCAGAGCAACCCGGGCGTCAACTGCTACGAAGTCCGTGACCCTCACGACCTGGCCGTGGTGGCTGCGGCTCTTATGGGTGCCTGTTTCGGATTCTTGTGGTGGAACGCCTCTCCGGCCAAGATCTTCATGGGCGACACGGGGTCGCTGGCGCTCGGCGGAGCCATGGCCGGGCTCGCGATCACCACCCGGACTGAACTTCTCATTGTGATTCTCGGTGGCCTGTTCGTCATCATTACGCTCTCGGTGATCATCCAGGTCGGTTCCTTCAAGTTGACAGGCAAGCGCGTGTTCAGGATGGCCCCGCTCCAGCACCACTTCGAGCTGGCGGGATGGGACGAGATCACCATTGTCATCCGGTTCTGGATCATCGCGGGGCTGTTCGTCGCGTTGGGGCTCGGTGTCTTCTATGCGGAGTGGGTTGTCGGATCAGGGTGAGTCAAAAGTGAAGAGTTCTGAGGATTTCGACCCGAGCTATGAACCTCGCCAGGGGCTGCGTCGTCTCACCCACCGGGATGCCGATTGGTCGGGGTTACGTATCCTTGTTGCTGGCCTGGGCATCAGTGGTTTCGCGGCCGCCGACGCTCTTTGGGAGCGCGGTGCTCTCGTCACCGTTGTCAGCGCCGACTCCACTTCCGCCATCGAGGATCGTGCCCAGATCCTGGCTATTTTGGAGGTAGACGTTCGTCTGGGGCCGGAGCACCTGCTTGAAGTGCCCGAGGGCACAGAGCTCGTCGTGACTTCACCCGGCTTTCGCCCGGATCATCCCCTGTTGCTGGCTGCGGCCGAGCGTGGCATTCCGGTATGGGGTGAGGTCGAGCTCGCCTGGCGGATGCGTGCGCAGTCCGGGGCGGCGCCGTGGATCACGGTCACCGGCACCAACGGCAAGACGACGACGGTCAAGATGCTGGCGTGCATCCTGGGCGCCGCGGGGTTGCGCGCCACCAGCGCCGGCAACGTTGGCACGCCGCTGCTTGAGGCGGTCCTGCACCCGGATCCGTATGACGTGCTGGCTGTGGAGCTGTCCAGCTTCCAGCTCCACTGGCAGAGGTCAGTAGCGCCGGTGGCCTCGGTCTGCCTCAACTTCGCGCCCGACCACATCGATTGGCATGGATCGCTGGAGGAGTACCGCAGGGCCAAGGCCAAGGTTTATGAAGGCACCCGGATCGCCTGCGTCTACAACGTGCAGGACCAGGCTACGGAGCAGATGGTCAGGGATGCCGACGTCGTGCAGGGCTGTCGCGCTATTGGCTTTACTCTTGGCCTTCCGGGTCCGTCGATGTTAGGCCTGGTTGACGACGTTCTCGCCGATCGGGCGTTTGTCGAGCAGCGCAAGACCTCGGCCGCAGAGTTGGCAACTCTGGCAGATCTGCAGGGTGACTCTGCCTCGGTGGCGCCGCACAATGTGGCCAATGCCCTGGCTGCGGCTGCACTTGCCCGTGCCTATGGTGTCGGTCCGCTATCGGTCCGCGACGGTCTGCGCGCCTTCGTTCCCGACCCCCACCGGATCGCGGACGTCGCAACTGTGGACGGCGTGCGCTTCATCGACGACTCCAAGGCCACCAACCCCCACGCTGCGGCCGCTTCTTTGGTCTCTTTCGAGCACGTCGTGTGGATCGCTGGGGGGCTTCTCAAAGGTGCTGATGTCGATGCGCTTGTCCAGTCGGTGGCTGATCGACTCCGTGGTGTTGTCCTGATCGGGGCTGACCGTCAGCAGATCGCAGTGGCGCTCATGCGACACGCACCAGATGTCCCCGTGGTCGACGTGCCCGACACGGACACTGGAGTCATGGATCTCGTGGTGGCTCGTGCCGGCGACCTGGCGCAGCGCGGCGATGTGGTCCTGCTGGCACCCGCCGCAGCGTCGATGGACATGTTCGACAATTATGGTGCCCGTGGCGATGCATTTGCCGAGGCGGTGCACCGCCATGCGAGCCGACATGGTGGGCCTGCGGCCTCGTGACCACTACCTCGCAATGGCCACGCTCATCTGCCGCCTCAGATGGCACGGACCCGGCGGCGGGTTCGTCCATCTGGCGTAGGGCGCTGCGGTGGTTGGAGCGTCTCGAGTCTCCGGTGACCACCTACTACCTGCTGCTCGGCGCAACCACGATGTTGCTCATCATTGGTCTGGTCATGGTGCTCTCTGCCTCTAGCGTGACCTCCTACCAAGCCACCAACTCATCTTTCACGGTCTTTTTCAACCAGTTGCGATATGCGGTTGTTGGCGTCATCGGCGCCTTTGTGGCCAGCCGGCTCTCGCTTGTCACCTGGAAGCGGGTGGCTGTGCCAGTACTGGCGGTCGCCATCCTGCTTCAGTCTCTGGTCTTCGTGCCGAGCCTGGGCGTCAGGGTCAACGGCAACCGCAACTGGATCCATATCGCTGGCCAACAGGTTCAGCCTTCAGAGTTTGCCAAGCTCGCGCTGGTGCTCTTCGGCGC
>PMJN01000030.1:0-512 GCA_003157445.1 Micrococcales bacterium | reverse complement strand
TCGGGCTCTGCGGCCTTGGCCGCAACATTGGCAATGACCAGCCCCAATCGGATGGGCCGCATCCACAGCTGGTTGGCGGGGTGCGTTGACCCCAACAAGTGCTTTCAAACGATTCATGGCCAATATGCCCTAGCTGACGGAGGTTGGTGGGGGGTGGGCCTGGGTGCCAGCAGGGAGAAGTGGTCTTGGTTGCCCGAGGCTCACAACGACTTCATCTTTGCCATCATCGGTGAGGAACTGGGTCTGCCTGGCACATTGGCAATCCTTGCGCTCTTCGGGCTGCTGGCCTTNNGCCGGGGTTATGGTCTGGATTCTCGCCCAAGCCGCCATCAATATAGGTTCAGTGATCGGGCTACTGCCGGTCATCGGTGTTCCGCTGCCCTTGGTCTCTAGTGGAGGGTCAGCCTTGATGGCAACTTTGTTAGGCTTAGGAATGCTGATCTCGTTCGAACGCAACGAGCCGGGTTGTCGAGAGGCCCTTGACGCCCGGCCGGGAGTGGTGCGTCGCTAGC
>PMJN01000493.1 GCA_003157445.1 Micrococcales bacterium | reverse complement strand
GATGACTTCGGGGTGCCACTGCACTCCATACAGTCTGCGTTCGTCGTCCTCGAAGGCGGCAACCGGCGCGCCCGCAGTCGAGGCGGTAACCTTCATCCCGGCCGGCGCCGCGGTGACCGAGTCGCCGTGGGACATCCAGACCGACTGCTCAACGACCTGACCGCTGAACAGGGTCGAGGAGGGGTCGAAGACGGTGGCCTGAGTGGAGCCGTACTCGCCCAGACCAGTGTGCGCAATGGTTCCGCCAAGAGCCTGAACCATCGCCTGGAAGCCGTAACACATTCCGAACACCGGAATCCCGGCCGTCAGCAGCGCCACGTCCAAAGTGGGCGCGCCCTCGGCGTAGACAGAGGACGGTCCGCCGGAAAGGACCACCGCGGCAGGGTTCTTGGCCAGCATCGCCGCTACCGACATGGTGTGCGGCACAACCTCGCTGTAAACATTGGCCTCGCGCACCCGGCGGGCTATCAGCTGGGCATACTGCGCCCCGAAGTCAACGACAAGCACGGGCCGCCCGGACAGTTCAAGGGGGGCATCAGTCACGTCAGGAAGGGTCTCAGTCACGGGGCAACGCTACCGGTGCGCCCTGGGTGCCAAGTTCACGCTCGACCTGGCCGGCAACCTTGCGCTCTGCCCAGAACGAAAGGAACGGCACCACGCCTGCCAACATGACGGCCACCATGCGGCCCGGGCTCCATCGCATCTTGAATCCCAGGTTCGCCGTGGCGCCGACGTAGATCATGTAGAGGAGTCCGTGTTTCTGATCCCAGAAGTCGGACAGACCCGGTTTGTCGTAGCCGTACTTGAGCACCATTCCCAGACAGAGCACCAGCAGCCCGATGCCTACCAGGATTGCCATGACCTTGAAGAACGAAAGGGCCTTACGTGCAGCGGCCACATCGCTTATCGGACGAACCTGTTCAGACATTCGTTGCCTTTCCTGTTAAACGAAGGGAACTAGCGCGTTGTGGCTGTCATGATCGTGGCTGTCATCGCTGTGACTGTCCTGGTAGTCGTCACGAACCATCCTCCACCACATGTAGGCGGCGAAGAGGGCGAAAGCCCACCACTGCAGGGCGTATCCCGCATTGAGCCATGAGATCCCGCCGCCCACCAGAGGAGGTGGAGGCACTCGTTGAACGGCAGGGGACGCGGCAGACGTTACATCCGGCTGCTCGGCAGTGGCAAAGACAAAGGCGTTGTACAGGGTGCCGGGCCAGCTGTTGACCAGGGCAGACAAGTCCAGGACGGCCATCTGCCCTTCGGGCACAGTGGGATCGGGGCGAGCACCCTCACCGGTGGGCGACTCCCCCGGCGCCAAGGTCCCGGAGACGGTGACCTCGGTGGTGGCGTTGGGCACGACAGCCTGTCGGGGATCCGTCACGAATCCGCGCACGACAGCAATCCGGGCTCCAGTAGACCGCACGACCAACGGCGTCACGACCCAGTACCCAGACTTACCCCGAAGCCGGCGCGGCGTCACGAGGACCTGGCCGGACACGTCATACCGACCTTTCGCCGTGATTCGTCGGCCCGTACCGTCAACCGGAAAGGGACCATGTGGGGCCAGAACTGCGGCAAGGTCAGCCACCGCCCGGGTCGGCGCGGCACTGATCTGCACCGCACGACTCTTGTCTCGGGCGACGTTGAGCTGCCAGAGCCCCAGCAAGCTGAAAATGACCATCACCACAGCCACGATCGCAAGCAGGCCCAGCCATCGGGGCTTCAACGCGGTCCGCAGCACGGGATCAGGCTATTTCACCCGGGCCGCCTGCGCATCCAGCTATGACGGTGGGCACCTACAAAGCAGGAGGCTTGCGGTCCTGGAAGACCATGATGCTGCCGCCGTCGCTGGCGACCCAGACCGAACCGTCGTCGGCTCGTAGGCAATACCGATCGGGTGGCTGTCGGTGGCCATCCTGGCGAGTTGACCGAGGTCGGAGGTGCGCAACTTAGACACCGTGGACGACTGGTAGTTGACAATGTAGAGGGCCAGTCCGTCGCTGGAGATCGCCATCGACAGGGGCGTGTCGCCAGTGGCAACAGTGATGCGCACCTTGCCGTTCGCGGCGTCGACCTTGCTCACCGTGCCCGACTTGCTGTTCGTGACGTAGAGGGACTGGCCATTGGGCGATATCAAGATCTCACGAGGGCCATCGCCAGTCTGGGCGAACGTCGAAACCGTTTTCGAAGCAAGGTCGACCTTGACGATCCGGTTGCTTCCCATCACCGCGACGAACGCCGTCCTGCTGTCCTGCGAGATCGCGATGCCCCGCGGGTAGGCCCCCCGAGGGGGATCGCCGCGACCAGCCGGGCAGATGTGACGTTGACCACCGACAAGGTCACGGAACACCAGTCCGTCACCAGGACTGTGGAGTCGTCTGGGCTGACCGCGACGAACTCCGGCACTGCACCGACCGGGATGACCTGGTCGATCTTCAGCGTCGTGGCGTCGATCCGGTAGATGAAGCTCTTGTCCGGGGCTGTGGCCGGACTGCAGGTGTCCCGGCCCTTTGGCCCGAAATTCTTGCCGAACATCGAGTAGTTGGAAACGTAGACGTGCTTGGCATCGCGGGTGAATGCGGCCTCGACCGGTGCACCCCTGGAGATGCCTGCGTGACCGGCGATCCCGAACCGGGA
>PMJN01000504.1 GCA_003157445.1 Micrococcales bacterium | reverse complement strand
CGCAGTGGAAGTGAAGCAGCCCACGCTGCACCTACCCTTCCATATCCAGCCCGACGGAGGCCATGTTGCGATAGATCTGAGACTGGGACTCCTCAAAGCTGAAGAAGAGCGTGACCTCCCCGCGTCGGCACGCCGCGTCGGCGAAGCTCGCCGCGATCGTCGTCTTACCGGTACCGGACGACCCATTGACCAGGATTGCGCTGCCCCGGAACACACCTGCACCGCCGAGCATCTCATCCAACCCGGCCACACCGGTGGAGACCCGCTCACTGCTGACCTCCTGATTCAGACCAAGCGAGGTGATCGGTAACACCTCAAGGCCGTCGGCACCGATCAGGAACGGGTACTCGTTCCTGCCGTGGGTGGAGCCGCGGTACTTCAACACCCGCAGTCTCCGGGTGGCGACGTCCTGGACGATCCGGTCGTCAAGGACGACCACGCAGTCGGAGAGGTACTCCTCGATGCCATGCCGGGTGAGCATGCCCTCGCCGCGCTCTGCGGTGATCACGGCGGTAAGCCCGCGGTCCTTGAGCCAGCGGAACAACCGCCGCAACTCTGAGCGAACCAGGGACGGCCTGCTGAAAGCGTCGAACAACGCCTCCACGTTGTCGATGGCGATCCGTTTGGCACCGATCTTGTCCACCGCAAAAGCCAACCGGACCATCAGCGCCTCGAGGTCGAACTCGCCGGTGTCGACGACCTGGGGCCCCAAGGTCAGCGCATCGACCAGTAGTCGGCCGTCCCGCTCCAGCCCGTCGAGGTCGAAGTTGACCGACCCTGCGTTGGCCACCAGTTCTGTCCGGTTCTCCTCAAAGGCAACGAAGACTCCCGGCTCGTCATAATGGGTGGCACCGTTAACCAGGAACTGCAACGCGTACAGGCTCTTGCCGGTCCCTGGCGGGCCGCACACCAGACTCGGACGCCCTGTCGGCAGCCCACCGTCGGTGATCTCGTCAAAGCCTCTGATCCCTGTGGGACTCTTGGGCAGCTGCGAGCGCGGCTGTTCACCGGGATTCTGGTCGTCAGCATTGATCCCCATTGGCCCTCTCCCATCGGAAGAACTCCCCTTCGATCCGATCGTAGAAGCCTCGCGCCGGCCAGGCAATGGACAGGGCCATCGGGGCGAACGGCTCCGATTGGGCCTTCCAGTTTCTGACAAGCGACAAGAAGCCGGCGCTGCCACCTTCGGCCCTGCACCAGGGCGCCGGGCTGGCGAAGGCGCACGTGAATAACCCGCACAGGAACTGTCAACGACCCATTCTGGACGTGCATACATCAGGCCTGAGCTCTCGGGCTACGGCGGCGCCTTTGGCCGGCTCAGCTTCCAGCCCGATTCCAACGTGCTCTGCACAGACGCCGCTTCGCCGGGGGCCTGGGGCGGTTCTAGGCACCGTCTGCCGAAGGCACGAGATGGACACTGCACTATCGGTGGACCAAGCTGGGTATTGGCCCGTTCACCGGTGCGCGCGTAGGCTCCCGGCCATGCCGGTCCCTGACTTCGTCCTGGCGCTACGATCGCGCGTTGGCCATGAGCTGCTGTGGATGCCCGGGGTCAGCGCCGTAGTCGTCCACGACGATGGCAGGCTCCTGCTCGGCCAGCGTGCCGACAACGGTATGTGGGCAGTCGTGAGCGGGATTCCGGAACCAGGCGAACAGCCCGCGCTGGCCGCCGTCCGCGAAGTAGCCGAGGAGACCGGGATCAAGGCCGTCGTGCAGGGTCTGGCCGCTGTCTGCTCGGGCCCCGAGCCGGTTCAGTACGACAATGGTGACTGCGCGCAGTACCTCGACCTGACGTTCCTGTGCCATGCGGTGGGCGCTGGCGATCCGTGGGTAGCCGACGACGAGTCGACCGCGGTCGGCTGGTTTGAGCTCGACGCGTTGCCCGAGCCACTTATGGCTTCATCGCAGATACGCATCGCCCGCGCGCTGGCCTACCGCGCACAGCCGCACAACGGTGCCTGGTTCGCCCGCACCTAGCCCATCACTGGCGGGGCCAGCGAGCAGGCGATTGCGGGCGCCGCCTCGCCGTTCGTTATCGACGCACGCAGCCCTGATGGGCCAGCTGGATGACCACAGGTTCTGGGGGGGCCGGCCGAACCCGTCGGACATCTGCCCGCCCACCGGGGCCCGACTCGACCCCTGCCACGGTCGGCCGGCCCAGCGGAAGGGTTTCCAGTGCCTGGGTCAAAGACAGGAGCTGGCGGCCAAGGCTCCGGGCGGTCGCGGTAGCGCCGGTGGTCTGCTCGGGCCGGATCTGGACGATCCTGCGGTTGGCTACGTCCCTGGTGCGCACCGCTCCCAAAGGTTCAGTCCCACGCTGGTGGCAGGCCAGCTCCATGGCGGCTAGCAGTCGGGCCGGGGCGTGAAGCTGACCTGCTCGGGCTAGCTCACTTGGCAGCTCGGCGAACCGTTCGGCACGCTCCAGGCTCGACATGGCGGCGCCGCGCAGCAGCTCAGCGACGTCGCCGGGATGAACACGCTGGGCGATCAGGGTCGGCGTTGCCCAGCCGTTGCCGTCGCGAGTGATCTGAGCCAGGGCCTGGCGCAGGTGGGCGCTGGCCTCTACCGCGAGCAGGACCGGTGGCGTCTGCGTGCTCATCTGCGCAGGCCAGCTCGCGGCGACAGCGCCCCAGGCAAGGTGGGCGTCCTCCAGCCTGGGACGGATCTGGGCGGTAAAGCCGTCATGGTCGATGACGCCCGTTTCGGCGGCCGCGTCCAGGATGACCACGGTGTGCACGAGCAGGGCTTGCTCGGCGTGGGCCAGGCCGACCAGGTCGCCTACCGTCGGAGGGCTGGCGTGCAGTACTCGCAACGCGGTGACCTCCCAGGCGGCCAGCGCTTGGGGCAGCAGGTCGGGATCGACGAAGTGCCCAGCAAGGCGCGCCGTCGCCCCCGCGGGTCCGCGGGCCAGGTAGTGGGCTGCGTGGGCCTGCAGGGTGTCGAGCTCGGATGCCAGACGGCG
Organism: Micrococcales bacterium; assembly: GCA_003157445.1. GTDB lineage: Bacteria > Actinomycetota > Actinomycetes > Actinomycetales > Dermatophilaceae > UBA4719. The sequence goes on along the minus strand of PMJN01000504.1, from coordinate 3,062 downwards.
ACTCTGCGCCAGGCTCGCGCCGGGCACAGCAAGGCGCACCCCCGGCTGCTCGAACGCGATGCCCGCTCGCGCGGGCCGCAGCCGGGTCGCGTGTTCTTGTAACCCCACTGCGGCTGCGTGCGATCCGATGAGCAGGCACTCAGCGATCCGCCGCGCCGCCAGGTCCGCGTCGCGGGCGGCTTCAACCGACTTTGGTGGTGCGCCATGGCGGACCAGCAGGTCCGCCACCGCCCCCAGCGCGCGGCCGGCTGCCACCAGATGGGGATCCGGCTGCGCACCGACCACCGCCCCCCACCGGTGTGGGCGCGACCGGGGTCCCTGCGTGCGGCTGGCCAGCAGCCGCGTGGCCGGATCCAGGCATGGCACCGCCGCCAGGGCCGCGCCGGCCGCGGCGGCGAACGCAGGCCAGGCCGCGGCCAGCGCCGGGCCGTCCAGGGCGGTGATGTCCCACATGATGGAGCGCACCTCGCGGGCGCAGTCATGCAGGAGCTCCTGGACTGTAGGGGCGGTCATGAGAACCGTCCCTCTACTTCGCCGCTGGCCAGGCCATGAACAGGCCCGGGACACTGATCAACGCGCTGAGCGTGGCCGCTCGGGGTGCTCGCCGGCTGTCCGGCTGAGCGCATCGGGATTTCATCGGGTCCCGGACACGGCGCCGGGCTGATCCGGTGAGGCAGGCCTCGAACCTGCGGCGGGTCGCCTGGCCCGCGAGCTATCCGGCGCCCGGATGCCCGGATCCGGGTCAGCCTGCTCAGCGCCAACCACGCAGTCGTCGGCCGCCCGGGCTGATCGCCGCAGCCGGCCGGCCTCACCGGCGCTCAGGTCGCACAGGCTTGCGGCGCCGGCCCTCGAGACGCCCTCGGCGATGATCGCCCACAGGGCGTGCCCGACGCGGACCTCCGCCGCGCGGACCTGACCCCATGCCGCCTCACGCTCGCACAGGGCCACGATAGCCAGCGCCGCTGCGGCCTTGACCCTTTGGTCCCGTACGAACCGGTCATGCTCTCGGGCCACGCGGCGCTCTCGCGCCTTGACTCGTGCCTGCTGCTGCACCGCTGCGGGAGTCCCCATAGCCAGTTCCCTCCTGCTCGCTGAACCGTGACCCGTCAACGTGGTAAGCAACCAGGCCATGACGTCGCGGACACCCGTCCGCCTCCGCCACCACCGGGCCTGAGTGCATCGACCCCATCTGGCCTGCCGGGCTGCGTCATCACCGCGACGTGGCCATGGCTTGCCACTTGCACAACGTCCTTGAGGTCGGCGGGGTCGACCTGCCTTGCTCGTTCTGTCCGTGAGCAGTAACCCGCGACGCTTACCGGGGCGTGATGTCACTACACAAACTGACCGCCGGGGACGGGTACACGTACCTGACCCGGCAGGTGGCTGCGGCGGACGCGACCGACCTTGGCCGCACCCCCCTGGGCGACTTCTACGCAGCCAAGGGCGAGTCGCCCGGCGTGTGGGCCGGCTCCGGACTTTCCGGCCTAGACGGGATCGACCCCGGAGACCATGTGTCGCCCGAACAGATGAAGGCGCTGTTCGGTGAAGGCCGTCACCCGGATGCAGACAGCATCGGTACAGCGATGATTGCTTCCGGGCACTCCCCCTCACAGGCCCTGCGCGCATCAAGACTGGGTTGTGCGTTTTACGGCTACGACACAACACGGCCGTTGCGGGTCGAGGTCACCAAGGCGATCGCCCAGCACAACTTGGCCCTAGGGCTGGTTGGCAATGCCAGGGTCACAGCAGAGGTGCGCACCCAGATCCGCACCGACGTCGGCACGGAGATGTTCACGGACTGGCACGGGCGCCCGCCCGCGGACCTGCCAGAGCTGTCCGGGTTCATCGCCAGCGCCTCCCGGCCGGCCACGACTGCCGTGGCCGGTTTCGACCTGGTGTTCTCTCCGGTCAAGAGTGTGTCGGCCCTGTGGGCGATCGCCTCACCGCTGGTCGCCGCCCAGATTCAGCAAGCACAGCAGTGCGCGGTCGCCGACACCTTGGGCTGGCTCGAACGAGATGCGGCCTTCACCCGCACCGGCAACCGGAGCGCATGCCACGTCGAGGTCACCGGGCTGATCGCGACCATCTTCACCCACCGCGACTCACGCTCAGGAGACCCCGATCTGCATACCCATGTGGCGATCTCGAACAAGGTCCAGACCCTGAGCGGGGCCTGGATGGCCCTGCATTCACGGGTCCTGTTCAAGTCCCACGCAGCCGCCGGTGCGCGCTACGACACCCGTATCGAGGCTGAGCTGACCGCTCGTCTTGGCGTTCGCTTCGAAGCCCGCTTCGCCGCCAGCGGCAAGCGTGCCGTGCGCGAGATAAGCGGCGTAGATCCGGCCCTGACCACCTTCTGGTCGTCCAGGACCACCGACATCCTGGTCCGCCGCGCCGCGTTAATAGCCGCGTTCCAGGTTGGCCGTGGCCGCGCGCCCACCGCCATCGAGCTCGGGCGCCTGGGGCAGCAAGCCACTTTGCAGACCCGACCGGCCAAGCACAGCCCGCGCTCACTTGCCGATCAGCGGGCCACCTGGGCGGCCCAGGCGAGGCAGGTCTTGGGCGGTGATCTCGCCGTGGCGACAATGCTCGAGGCTGCCACCGGCAGTCATCTCAAGCACCATAGAGTGAGCAGGCAGCCGGTCACCGGGCAATGGGTGGGCGCGAGCGCAGCTGCCGTGGTGGCCACGGTCGCGGTGTCGCGTCACGCCTGGCAGGTATGGCACGTGCGCGCCGAAGCCGAGCGGGTAGCGCGCAGCGCCGGGGTGGCTCTGGGCGACCTTGACAGGGCAGTGGACGCGGTCGTGGCCAGCGCCCTGTCGCCGGTTCATGCGGTTCCGGTGACCGGGCAGGACCCCGCTGTCGATCCGGCCGTCGCGCGTCGCCGTGATGGATCCAGTGTGTACAGCATGCCCGGCGCCGCGCGGTTCACCTCTCGGACCGCCATCAAGGCCGAGGCGGATCTGGGCGCGCCCACCCACCGGACCGGCCGCCCCGCTGATGTGCTTGAGGTGACGCTAGCCAGGTCGACTGGCGTGCTCAGCCCCGACCTGGCACGGCCC
>PMJN01000520.1 GCA_003157445.1 Micrococcales bacterium | reverse complement strand
AGATGCCGCCGGACTGAGTTGGCTCCACAGGCCCGCTCAGATACCGGTCTGTGCGACGACACGTCCGGTCGCGATTGCCTCGCCCAGAGCCGCGTGGTCATGGATGTTCTGCCTGGCGCAGGTCTCGGCGAAGTCGGCAACGGCGTTCTCGAAGCGGTCGCTTGAGCCAAGGTAGGCGGCGATGGCGACGCGATCGCCGGATCGGGCATGGGCTCGGGCCAAGGTGAGTCCGCAGACATACCCGTAGTAGCCCATCCCGGTGGGGACCATGTCCTCTACCACGACCGACCCCTTGCCATCGCGGAGCTGACGTACGTAGAAGTCGCGTTGAATCCCGTCGGGGCCCTCTTGGGCCTGCCAGCCGAGGAAGATGTCGCTGGATGCCTGCATCAGATGTTGCCCGTTGACTACCCGTTCGCCCTGGTTCTTCGCCTCGCTGGCCTTGACGAATCCGGACAGCACCGAGGCCTGGGCCTCCTTGGCCTGCAGGAACAAGGGGTCGCTTCCGTCCAGTCCTTCGAAGAGCAGGATCCACGTCCGGGTGCCGACGCTGCCCACGCCGACGACCTTGCGTGCGACCTGGACCAGCTTGTACTGCTCAAGCAGGTGACGCCGGTCCCATTGCAGCGACCGACGGTAGGCCTCATGCAGACTCCCCAACACCTTGTAGGCCAGCTCTGCCTCCTGCTGTCCCAGGAGTTCCTCCAACGGCACGAGCAACGGTGGCTGGCTGAGGATGCGTGCGCGGCCATCGACCGTTTTGGTGAGTTTGGCCAGCGCCTGGATACTGTCTCGGCTCTGTGCCTTATCGGCGGCCGCCTCAGTGCGCCTCTTGCGCTTGGCGTCGACCTGATCCCCGATCTGGGCCATCATGTCCCTGATGTCCAGGTGGGAGTACCAGACTTGGAGGTTGCCCTGGCCTGCGAACTCGATCATGGATGTGCGGTACGCGGTGGCTGCGGCGAGAACTACCTGCCGCCGCTTCTTGGCGGAGAACCCGTTGTCGCGCCCGGCAACGGCCAGACTGGCCGCCAGCCGCTTGACGTCCCATTCGAACGGTCCTGGGTGAGTCTCGTCGAAATCGTTGACGTCGAAGACCAGTCGCCGTTCCGGCGAGGCGTAGATCCCGAAGTTGCTCATGTGCGCGTCTCCGCACAGCTGTACGTCCAGCCCAGAGTTCGCGGTCCGGCCCAGATCGGTGGCCATAATCAGTGCACCGCCGCGGTAGAACGAGAACGGTGAGGCGACCATCCGCCCGTACCGGATGGGGACGAGCTCGGGCACGCGGGTGAGCGCCTGGCTCGTCAGGAGCTCGATCGGGTCGCTGCGCCCTGCGGTCACGAACTCGGCGTGGGAGCCCAGCGGCATACGCTGCCGTGCCGCTTTCCCGATGGCGGCACGTTCGGGGGCACTGCGGTGCCCCACCTTCGGTGACCTTCGGTGCGCGTTCGCCCGAGCTCTCACATGGGGTGCCGGTGTCCCATCAGCGGCTGGGCCAACAGCGCCGGACTTGGCAGATCGTGCCATATCGATACCTCTGGTGACTGCTGGAGTGGATGGTCCTGTGGCCAGTACACCTGTAACTGGGGTCGCGACAGCCATCCGACACGGGGGTTCGTGCTCTGGTCATCTGTTGTTGTAATAGTGGTCCAGGGCGCGGGTCGTGAGCTGGGCCAAGACGGTGCCCAGGACCGAGCCCACGACCACGTCGCTGGGGTGGTGAACCCCGGTGTGCACTCGCGAGTAAGCCACGATGCCGGCTGCCGCGTGCAGCGGGACGGCCACGATGGGCAGTCGGTGCCCGACGCCGGTCGCAAAGGCGAACGCTGCGGCGGAGTGGCCCGAAGGGAACGAAAGTGATGTCGGCATCTGCACGTGCCTGGCCAGCGGTACTCCCTCGCCCGCCCGGTCTGGCCGTCTTCGGTGTCCGATGCGCTTGACCGCCAGGTTGACCACCGCGCTGGTCGCGGCAATCGACGCAAGGCCCTCTGTGGCTGCCCGTCGACCCTCGTGGCCACCGATCAGCGCCAGCGCTGCGGCCGAGGCCATCCAGAGCTTGGAGTTGTTGGCAGCGTCCGAGAGGGTGCTCATCCCACGGTCGAGCATGGGTGTTGGCGTGCGCGCGATGGCGCCGAATACGGCTTGGTCGACATTACGGGCATCCGCCAGCCATTCCTTGGCAGCGTTGCGTCGGGCATCTGAGCGATGCTCTTCGTTCTGATGCGTCAACGTGGTGCCCCTCTCTGGTCCCTGGATGGCAGTGACGCACGTTTGGTATGCCTGCGGTGGCAGCTTGCAGGATCCACCTTTGCCAGGTGTGGAAACTGTCGCGTCACCCTGGGTGGGTGAGGTGAGCGATCCTGGGGCCTGCGCCAGAATGTGCTCTTGGGGTTAGCCAGGACCGGGTTGTGGCGACCCGCGAGGTCGAGGCGAGCACGTCGGAGAAGTTGGTGGCCGGTGGCAGGGTCGAGGTCATGCAGTTGTCGATCGGTGCCACAGCCTCAGGGTCGCCACGGCGCTCTATATCAATGCCCAGTGACCCAATATCGCCCTTCCCTAACGTCCGCGCAGTGTCTGCGCCCGTGTCAGATGCCGGTCTCAGCGATGACACGTCCGGTCGCGCCTGCGCGGGCCAGTTCAGCGTGGTCGTGCATGTTCTGTTCGGCGCAGGTCTCAGCGAAGTCTGCGATGGCGTTCTCGAAGCGGTCGCTCTTGCCGAGGTAGGCGGCGATGGCGACCCGATCACCGGACCGGGCGTGGGCGCGGGCCAGTGCCTGGCCGCAGATCTGCGCGTAGAAGCCCATACCGTCCGGAACCATCTCCTCCACCACCACCGATCCCTTGCCATCGCGCAGTTGACGCAGGTAGAAGTCGCGCTCGATCCCGTCCGGGCCTGGGGCTCGTTGCCATCCGAGGAAGATGTCGCTGGATGCCTGCATTAGGTGCTGGCCGTTGACCACCCTCTCGCCCTGGTTCTTGTAACTGCTGCTCTTGACGAACCCGGACAACACTGAGGCCTGGGCCTCCTTGGCCTGCAGAAACAAAGGGTCGCCGCCATCGAGGCCTTCGAAGAGCAGGATCCACGCCCGGGTGCCGACGCTGCCGACGCCCACGACCTTGCGCGCCAGCTGGACCAGTTTGAACTGCTCCAGCAGGTGGCGACGGTCCCATTGCAGGGTGCGCCGGTAGGACCTGGTCAGGCTTCCCAACTGTTGGTATGCCGTCCTTACCTGCTCCTGGTCCCACAGTTCCTCAACCGGCACCAGCAGCGGCGGCTGGCTCAGGATGCGTGCGCGTCCATCGACCACCGTGGTGAGTTTGGCCAACGCCTGCAGACTGTCCCGATGGTGCGCCTTGTCCAAGGCCGCCTGGGTGCGTGCCTTGCGTTTGGCGTCCAGTTGGTCTCCGATCTGGGATAGCACGTCGTCCATATTCGCGTGGGAGTACCAGACGGACAGGTTCCCCTGACCGGCGAAATCGATCATCGACCGGCGGTACCCTGCCGCCGCTGCCAACACGATCTTGCGGCGCCTCTTGGTGGAGAACCCGTTGTCGCGCCCGGCAACCGCCAAACTGGCCGCCAGCCTTTTGACGTCCCACTCGAACGGTCCGGGGTGTGTCTCGTCGAAGTCATTGATGTCGAAGACCAGTCGTCGCTCCGGGGACGCGTAGATCCCGAAGTTGCTCATGTGCGCGTCTCCGCACAGCTGGACCTCCAACTCCGAGCTCGGTGTCTTCGCCAGGTCGGTGGCCATGATCAGCGCGGCGCCCCGGTAGAACGAGAACGGTGAGGCGATCATCCGCCCGTACCGAATGGGGACGAGCTCGGGCACACGGGTGACGGCCTGGCTCTCCAACAGCTCGATGGGGTCGCTTCGGTCAGCCGCCACGAACTCGGCCTGCGCGTCGAGGGGCACGCGCACGCGGGCAGCCTTCCCGGCAGCGGCTCGTTCCTCTCGGCTTGGGTGCTCGATCTTCGCTTGCCTTCGCCGGCCGGCTGCGCGGGCAGGAGTCACCCGGGACGTGGTCTCAGGTTTGGGGGCAACACGGCCGGGTTTGGCAGATGGGCTCATCGGTTCGCTCCTGCTGCTCTGAGAATAGCTGAACTTGATGCTGGGACCATGGTCATGCTGCCTGGCTGGGAGGATGTCAAGTCTTCCCCTGCGGTGACAAGCTGGATTGGGCCGTCGCGGCCAGTACAACCCGATCTCGGCCCGGAAGCCTCATCCGCCCCGGGCGAATCTTGGCTGAGCGCGGCTCGCGGCACCTTGCCCACGTCGCGGCATTCGCAGCGGTGCCGGTGCTCATGATCGGTGGACGACACAGCCTCGGTGTGCTGATCGGGAGCCATTGCCCTTGCCATGGTCACAGATGGCAACTGCCCTGAGGAACGGCGGCCAGTGACATCGGTGGTGGGCCGAGCAGAACCCACTTGCGTCGTTATCGCTGAGGGGGCGGCGAGGCTGCGGGACCAGTTTGTTGGGCTGGATGCGGCCGTTGAGGCCGGGTGCATGTGATGAGGCCGGCCCTTCGGCGGCGGGCACGCCGATGAGGCCATGGCCCGGTGTGAACGCGGCGACGGGGGACGTGCCACGGATCAGCTCCGGGGTGTGATCGGGTCGGGCTCAGCCGGCGAGGATCTAGCCCGCCGCGGATCTCGCCCGCCGCGGATGAGGCGGGACCGCTGCCAGCCCGCTTGTCTGAGCACTACGAAGGTCCAGCGCCAGCCGAAGGGCCTGCACCGCAAGTGGGTAGCTGATGTGCGGTGGCGATCAGTTGGAGGAGCCGTGAGCGCGCCATTTAGTGGCAAGGTCAACGTCGACATCCGGGACTCGGCGCAGGACTGGGCGCCGTTCGCGCCGCCCCAGGCGCCCGAGGGTGCGCCCAACGTCGTCTATATCGTCCTGGATGACGTTGGATACTCGGCGATGTCCTGTTACGGCGGGCCGATCCAGACGCCCAACATCGACAAGATCGCCGCAGATGGCGTGCGGTACACGCAGTGGCACACTGCGGCACTGTGCTCGCCGACGCGGTCGTGTCTGCTGACCGGTCGCAACTACACCCGCAACAGCATGGCCTGCATCACCGAGGGCGCCAGCGGGCTGGCCAACGACAATGGCACGATCCCGCCTGAGAACGGCATGCTGTTCGAGATTCTCGGCGAGCGGGGCTGGAACACCTACATGGTGGGCAAATGGCACCTGTGCCCCACGGTCGAGATGAACCTCGCCTCGACACGCCGTAACTGGCCCAGCGCACAAGGCGTGTTGTTTTCGCAGGGTTCGCGATTCGGTGGCCACGCCCTGTACGTGAAAGACAACCGGTTGCACTACGTGAACAGCGTTGTCGGCATCTTCGAGCAGCTGATGGTGGCCACCGAGGATCTGCCGACTGGCACGGACCTGATCCTGTCGGCCTCCTTCGAGAAGGACGGTGTCGATCCGCCACCGGTGGCCACTGGCATCCTGTCGCTCCTCTACGGCGACAGGTTGGTCGGGCAGGGCCGCATCAAAACCCAGCCTGGCGGCTACCTGATCGCGGGCGAAGGGCTGGCCATCGGCCGTGACGTGGGTGACCCGGTGACCCGGGACTATCCCAGGGAGCAGCCCAACCGCTTTACCGGCGGCACGATCAAGCGGGTAGCGGTCGATGTCAGTGGCGAGCCGTACATCGACCTGGAACGTGAGGCCCAGGCCATGTTGATGCGGGAGCAGCAGACGTGAACGCGATCCCTGGTTCGGACAGCGCCGGCCGGTCGAGCAGGGCCAGGAAACACCTGTTCGAGTCCGAGGTGGACCAGTTCGTTCGAGCGATGGATGACTTCGTCGACCCGTCCCAGGAGTGGCGCCGGCTCTGCTCCGAACTGCTTGGCACGTTCTTCCTTGTCCTGGTGGCTGCTGGCGGCGGCATGATGTCGCAAGCCTTCCCGAACACCATCAGTCGCACGGCGGCGGTGGTCGCACCGGGCCTGATGGTCCTGGCCATCATCTTGTTCATGGGCAAGGTGTCTGGCGCGCACCTCAACCCTGCGGTGAGTATCGCGTTCGCCTTGCGTGGCGACTTTCCCTGGCGTCGGGTGCCCGGCTATGTCGTGGTCCAACTGGCCGGCGGCGCGCTGGCCGCATGGTTCCTGAAGGGGGTAGTGCGCGTCTCTGCGACCTACGGCTCCAACTACCCGGCCTCTGGCTACTCCGCCTGGGATGCCTTCCTGATGGAGGCCGTGCTCACCCTGGGCCTGGTGAGTGTGATCTTGGGGACCGCTTCTGGTGCGCAGAACCTCGGGATCGTCGGTGCCTTCGGTGTCGGTGCCTACATCGCGCTGGCCGGACTGTGGGGCAGCCCCATCTCCGGCGCGTCGATGAACCCGGCACGTACTTTCGGGCCGGACCTGGTTGGCCGCGACTTCGGCGCCTACTGGGTATATATCGCTGGCCCGTTGGTCGGGGCCGTCCTGGCGGTCGGCTTCGCGTTCGTGCTGCGGGGTCGCGGAGGTGGTCGTGCCGGCTCGGGGGCGGCCCAGGGGGCGCTATTCACCGAGGTGGAGAAGCCAGGCGATGGCTGAACACAAGGAGTCTCCGCCTCCCTTTCCCTTGCAGCAACCTCCGGGGCCGTTGGGGGCTGGCTTCATAACGAGCCGCCCTTGGGGCGCCGCTGGGAGTCGTCCTGGCCATGAATGTCATTGTTCGTGTGTTCGGCAGTCGCTGCGGCCCCAACCTGCTGATCGCCGAGGTTTCCGGCGCAGACATTGCGAGCACGATTGCGTGAGCAAAGAGCCAACACGTGAGCCCTGTAACGATCTCAAGGGTCAAGGGCAGGCGATGTTGATCCGCCAGTCGCAGGAATTGGCAGCACAGCCCGAATCCCACGCACGTCGGGTCTGGCACCCGCCAGGGCCTAGCAGCCCGAGGGTTCCCACTTAGTGTTGAGGGTCCCAGCGGCGCTGCAGCGGGTAGAGCTCGCAGCCGAGGCACAGGCCAGAAAGCCGCGTTGAAAAACGCGGCCACGAGTGCGAACCCGGCGGGGATCGGTACCCCGGCGGGGAAACCGAGTGCTGCGAAGAGCAGCCTGGTCCCCACCACCACAGTCCGACCAGTTGGGCGAAGCGTGGGGGCGGGGGTCTTCGAGCTCGGATGGCGGGGCCAGCCGGAGGCGGACCCACACTCGGAACGCCAGGGCCTGCCGCGTGCCCTGGACGCCGCGCGCCACACCCAGTACGAAGAGCAGGCGCTCGACCCAGATGTGCTCATCGCCGACGAGCAGTCCAGCGCGCTGGACGTGTTGGTGCGGGCGCGGGCCCTGGACGTCTTTGGCGAACTTCAGTGGCGCCTGGGCTTCGTGTCTGTTCATCTCCCACAACCTGGCCGTCGCCGAACGGTCGCCGAACGGTCGCCGTCATGCGCCGGGGTCAGATCGTGCAGGGGCCCACTGCTCAGGTGCTCGGGTCGCGATGCAGGAGTACACGCGCCGGTTGCTCGCGGCTGCGCCCGTTGCGGACCCCACCGTTCAGGTGGCCCGGCGCGCAGGGCGGCCTGAGACAGCGTTGGATCCGGCAGCCCGACAGATGACTGCCGGGTCCAAACTCCCCACGAGTTCTGTCAGTCTGTGAGCATGTCTGGCCCCTCAGCAGCCTCCGACGACTCCCAGCCCTTCGAGACCTCGTTTGCGACAAGGCCGTGCACGGCGGCAACGGTGTCGACGCCGAGACGGGCGCGATCCGACGTCCGATCGTCATGGCGAACTCGTATGCGCTCCCGGACGACCCGTCGTCCATCAACTGGTCCAGCACCGACACTCTTCTACATACGCGCAACTCAGGGGCCAACCAGCTTTACCTGCAGGAGAAGCTCGCGGCGCTCGAGGGCGGTGAGCAAGCAGCCGTGCTCGCCTCTGGTGTCGCGTCTCTGCACGCTGTCTTCTTCACCTTCTCGCGTACCGGTGCGCACATCGTCTGCTCGGACGTCACCTACATCGCGGTGTACCGGCTGCTGAGTCACTACCTGCCCGACAAGTTCGGCGTGCAGGTCAGCCTGGTGGACACCTCCGATCTCGATGCCGTGCGCGCCGCGGTCCGGCCGAGCACGATCGTGTACGTAGGAGGCGATGATGAACGCGCGCACCTGTATCCGGAGCCGATGCAGCGTTGGGGCCATCTGCGATTGTCCATCGGTCTGGAGGATGTCGACGACCTCGTTCGGGACCTCGCCGGTGCGATGGCTGATGTGCGAACCGCCGACTGAAGAAGAAGCCGACGCCCTGTCAGTGCGTCGGGTCTGCAGGCAGAAGGACGCCCGCGAAGCCACCGTCGTGCCAGACCAATGGCTTGTGTGCCCCGTCGGGGTGTTGAACGGACTCCACCCGCGCTACGACAAGGACGTGGTCACCGATGGGTATGAGCTGTTGGACAACGCACGAGAGGCGGATTCCGGCGTCGTGCAGCACCGGGATGCCGTGCACATCAGGTACCCACCGGGTGGGCGCGGTGAACCGGTCGGCACCGGGTCGCGCGAACGCTGTGGCTAGCTCGCCGGCATGGGCTGGCAAGAGGTGGACGCCGATTCGCGCCGACTGCTCGAACGTCGGCCACACGCTCGCCGAGCGGGCTACCATCAGCGAGATAAGCGCTGGCTTCAGGCTGACCGAGGTGAACGTTGTGACAGTCAGCCCGACCGGACGACGCCCGTCGGCTGCAGTCACCACGGCCACACCTGCCGGGTGCTGACGCAGGGCCTGCCGTAACTGCTCACCGACGGGTTGGTCTTCTCGCAGCGCAGCGTCGGCGTCGCGCAACGGGCCGGCGATGGCGGTCACGATGCGGCTCGCTGGTCTTGGGTGCCGGTTGCCGGGTTCCCAGAACTCGGGTTGCCTGGCGTGTCGCCGAGCAAACCTCGCGCGCGCAGCAGTGGCGTCACGTTCTCCCCGAACCAGTAGGCCTCTTCGAGGTTGGGGTAGCCGCTCAGGATGAACTCGTCGATGCCCAGGTCGTGGTACTCCTGGATCCGGTCAGCCACCTCCTCGTGGCTGCCGACGAGCGCAGTGCCTGCTCCACCGCGTACCAGACCGACACCGGCCCAGAGGTTCGGGGAGACCTGGAGATCGTCACGGCTGCCGCCATGCAGTGCCAGCATCCGCTGCTGCCCGACGGATCCGCTGGTGCGCAGCTGGGCCTGGGCGGCGGCGACCACCTCGGGGTCCAGCGCGTCCAAGAACCGGCCCGCCTCACGCCAGGCATCCTTGGAGGTATCGCGGGTGATCGTGTGCAGGCGGATTCCAAAGCGAAGTCGTCGCCCCTGGCGCTCCGCGAGCTCGCGCACCCGGCCGATCTTCTCGGCCACCTGCTGTGGTGGTTCGCCCCACGTCAGGTAGACGTCTGCATGAGCAGCCGCCACTGGCAAGGCCGCGTCGGACGAGCCACCGAAGTAGATGTCAGGCAGCGGGTCAGGCGGAGCCGATACCGTCGCGCCCTTGACCGTGTAGTGCCTGCCCTCGAAGTCGAAGGGCTCACCGCTCCACGCGCCACGGACCACCTGCAGGAACTCGCTCGTGCGGGCGTACCGCTGATCGTGGTCGAGCCAGTCACCGAAGCGTTGTTGTTCTACCGAGTCGCCGCCCGTCACGACGTTGAGAAGTAGCCTGCCCCGCGACATGCGCTGATATGTGGCGGCCATCTGCGCGGCGAGGGTCGGCGACATCACCCCTGGTCGGAAGGCGACCAAGAACTTCAGCTGGCGAGTCTCGCGGATCAGGGCTGCAGTCGTCAGCCAGGCGTCCTCGCACCAGGTGCCCGTGGGGGACAGCGCCCCGGTGAACCCAAGATGGTCTGCGGCGCGCGCCTGCTGGGCCAGGTAGTCGATATCGGGCTCGCGCACAGAGCTCGACGTCCCCCGCCCGCTGGCTCCGTGGAAGCCGCCCACGATGCTACGGCCGTCCCCAGCGGTGCTCAGGAACCAGTGAAGTTTGATGCTCATGAGTGTGCTCCTTGGCTGATGACGGTCTGGTTGTATCGGGTGTCGATGATGCTGGAGATCGTGGGGCGTGTCGGGATTACCTTGGCGTTGGCAAAGGCGTCGGCCAACTGCTGCTCGCTGGCGGCGATCTGGGGGCTCAGGGTGATGGGGTCGTCGCCGCTCCGCAGGGCCGAGGCCAGGGTGACCGCGTAGGGCAGTGCGGTCTGGCTTGCGTAGACCCGTGCCCACTGCTGGTGGTGGGTTTTGGACCAGATGTAGGCCCGCACCGTGCGCGCCACGAGATCCTGTATGGCGCTGTTGCGTCTGGGGTCAGCCAGGGCGGTGCGGCTGGCGACCTGGAAGCTCAGTCCGTTTGCCAGTCCCTTTCCGCTGGTCAGAACCCGCGCTCCCAGCTGTTGCTCGGCCTGGGCGGTGTACGGGTCCCACACCGCCCAGGCTGCCACCCTTCCGGCAGCCAGTGCGGCGTAGCCGTCGGAAGGCGTCAGGAACGTGATCTGTACGTCGGCGGTTCCCAGCCCTGCTTTCTTCAGCTGGAGCAGGAGGTTGCCGTGCGCGGAGCTCCCCTGGGCCACAGCCACTCGTTTGCCCTTGAGGTCGGCGACGGTTCGCACAGTGGATCCCTTTGGTACCAGGATGGCGTCACCGGCGGCCGATGTGCGGGCGGCCGAGATGATGACGATCTTGCCTCCGGCTGCCGCGCTGAAGATCGGGGGAGTGTTGCCCACCCCACCGATGTCCACGGCTCCTGCGTTCACGGCCTCCAGCAGCGGAGGCCCCGAGGTGAAGGTTGACCACTTGATCTTGTACGGCGAGTCTTTGAGTTCGCCGGCCGCTGTGAGCAACGCCTGCAGCCCGGCCTTTTGGTCGCCGACGTTGAGGGTCAGGCCGGCGAGCTGCTTGGCCGAGATGGTGGCTGGCACCGCGATCTTGGCAGGGACCGGAGCCGCGGACGTTGTTGGCGTCGCGCAGCCCGCTATGGCAGACAGGGCAGCCAAGCAGGCCAGTACCGCCACCGTCGGTCGGCGTGGGCGTCGACGGATAGGTCGGTGGGTCAGGTCGGTGGTGTTCGGGTCAGTCTCGTTCATCAGGGGTCACTCCAAGGTCGTCCAGAATGGTGGTGCGTAGGATCTGCCTGCGCGTGGGGTCGTGTGCTGTGAGGGCGGGGACGAGGTGGTCGCCGTGTACTCGTCCGTCGCGCAGGACCAGCACCCGGTCGGCGATGGCCAGCGCTTCATCGACGTCGTGGGTTACCAGCAAGGTGGTGGGTCTGTGTTCTGCGAACAACCTGCGCAGTAGCGCGTGCATCGAGGCCCGGGTGAGCGCGTCGAGGGCACCGAACGGTTCGTCTAGAAGCAGGACGTCGGGTCGCCGGGCCAGTGCCCTTGCCAGAGAGACCCGCTGGGCCTGGCCCCCGGACAGTGTCAGCGGCCATCGGTCGGCGAGGTCGGCCAGCTCGACTTGTACCAGGGCGGTAAGGGCGTTCGCTCGGGTGTCGTCGCCGCGGTCCAGACCGAGGACCACGTTGCGCCATACCCGGCGCCAGGGCAGTAGTCGCGGCTCCTGGAACGCCACGCTGACACTGCCGTTGACTGTCAGGGAGCCGGTGATGGCGTCGTCCAGACCGGCCAACAGTCGCAGCAGTGTGGACTTGCCCGAGCCGCTGCGCCCTAGCAGGGCCACGACCTGGCCGGCCGCGATGTCCAGGTCCAGACCGGCCAGGACCGGGGCCTGGCCGTATGACTTGGTGATGGCGCGCAGTGCGATTGCTGGGGCTGGTGAGGGTGCTGTCCTGTTCACAGGGGCCCCTGCCAGGAGAGTGCGCGTCGTTCGAGCTTGCGCACGACGGTGTCGGTGAGCAATCCGAGAACGGCGTAGACGACCAGGCCTACGACCACGACGTCGGTTTGCAGGAACTCTCGTGCGTTGTTGATCATGAAGCCCAGTCCGCTGCTCGCGTTGACCTGTTCGGCGACGATGAGCGAGAGCCAGGCCATGCCCAGTCCCTGTCGTAGGCCCACCAGGGCGTGCGGCAGGGCAGAGGGCAGTGACACGTGCCATACCCGCTGGCGGGCAGTGAAGCCCAGCACTCGAGCAGCCTCGAGCAGCTTGGGGTCGCTCTGGCGGACTCCGCTGTGGATGGACAGGTACAGCGGGAACGCCACACCCATCGCGATCAACAGCACCTTGGGTGTCTCGTCGATGCCGAACCAGAGGATGAACAGCGGCACCAGACCCAGGTGCGGCAGGGTGCGCAACGCTTGAACGGGAGGGTCCAGCAGGGCGTCCCCCCACCGTGACAGGCCTGAGAGCAGACCGAGGCTGACGCCGGCCGTTACGCCGAAGAGCAGCCCAAGCGCGATCCGGCCCGAGCTGACCAGCAGGGCGGACCCGAGCTCACCGTTGGCTGTCAGGCGCCATCCGGTTGCCGCGATGGTTGAGGGCGGCGCCAGCAGATCGGGTGAGAGGAGCTTCGTGGCGCTGGCCAGCTGCCAAAGGGCGAGCACACCCAGCAGGCTGGCCCAGCGAGGGACCGCAGGACGGCGAGAGCGTGGGATCACGCTGGGTCCGGCGACATCATCACCCACCTGCGGGTCCGAGATCGTCCGTGGCGACGCGGTCAAGACTGAGGCGGACATAGATGCTCCAGGTCAGGTCGAAGTGTTGCAGTTGTGCGTGAACCGAGGACGTTCAGCACAGGGAAAGACACTCAAACAGTCGTCGGCACCGACCGGTTCCTATGCATTGGAAAGAAATGTGCAGTAATGAGCAGTTATAAGTCAAATAACACAACGTTATGTCTCAGATGTTGGAGACGGACTACTGGTGACGCAGGAGCAGGGCACGTCTTGAGGCGATTGCCTCAGCGCGAGAACGTCGCCGACCCTGCGGGAGAAGGCATGACGATGCTCGCGGTGACCCGCGAGATGGGATTGACCCTCAAGGGGTGCTCGACGTGGGCTCAGGTGGCCCGTATCGCTTCATGGACCAAAGATCGGAACCGTCCGCGGCTCGGAAGAGTCCAGGCCACTTTGTGCGCAGCTAGTTCCTCCAGCTCGACGGGCGTTGAGTTTGAGGATGACGTCCAGGGCGAGGAACCTGCTGGTCTTGTTGAAGGGCGACTCTCGCTGGATCAATATCACCATTGGTTAGTATGTCTATAACTTCATGTTAGGTTTGACGGGCTCAACCAGGGCTCCGGTCATGTGGACGCGCTTGTATTGCGCGCACCCAACTGGATCCGCCAGCTCCCAATCATGCAAGGACCAGTCATGTCCGCAGCCCGTCTGCCCGTCCGCCGTTCACTCATTGCCGTAGCTGCGGTCATGTCCGTGATGGCGCTCGCCAGTTGCAGCAGCGGTGGCGGCGTGGGCACAACTGCAACGGCGAAGGGTAACCCCTATGGGCTGCAGCAGTCCGGCACCCTTCGGGTCGGGACGTTGACTGACGCTCCGCCGAACGTGTACCTCAAGAACGGTAAGTTCACCGGTTTCGACAACGACTTGTTCACCGCCGTGGCGGCCAAACTCGACCTCAAGGTTCAGTTCGTCGGCACGGACTTCTCCGCGCTATTGGCGCAGGTCAAGGACAAGAACTTCGATCTCGGGTCATCCTCGATCACCATCACCGACGCACGCAAGAAGACGGTGGCTTTCACTAACGGCTACGACTTCGGCTACTTCGGCCTCGACGTCCCGGCCGGTTCGGCTATCACCGCCTTCAGCCAGCTGAAGGGCAAGCGGGTTACGGTCGTGCAGGGCACCGTCCAGGACGACTACGCGACCAAGCAAGGCCTGAACCCGATCCGAGTCCCCGACTACAACGGCGCGCTCAACCAGCTCAAGGCCGGTACCGCACAGGCCTGGGTCTCTCCTGCCGAGATCGGTGAGAGCAGCGCCAAACAGAGCGGTGGCAGGATTGTCCTGGCAGCCAGGCAGATCAGCTCAGCCCCGACGGCGTTCGCCATCGCGCAGAACAACCCGATCTTTCTGGCAGGGCTCAACAAGGCCCTCGACGAGGT
>PMJN01000104.1 GCA_003157445.1 Micrococcales bacterium | reverse complement strand
CAGAGCAACATAGACCTTGCGCCACGGCAGTTCGGTCGTGCGGACGCCACGGTGGGCTCCACAGCGGACTCCACGATGGGCTCCACGGTTCGGCATGCCGTTCTCCTTCGGTGACATCACGATTTCAGACAGGACTGCTCGTATGACAACGAGAAAGAGCGACACGGGTCACGAAAACCTTGGCAGGGCAGATCGGCGCAGCCGGTGACGTCGATCATCTCCGTGCGCCAGCAGGGCTTTGATTGATGATGGGCGCATGCCATGTTCGGTTTGACCAAGGATCACCGGAGGCATCGAAGCCAAGCCTCGGTATCCGCAAGGAGGGCTACGGACACGGTCGCGAGCCTGTAGCCCCGACATCCGTTCCGCATTCGCTCGCGGTAGCGTGCGCGCACGAGCGGTGCCGTGTGAGAACGTCCTTGACAGCGTCGGCCACGGCGGCGGGACTCGTCAGCGGGATGCTGGCGTGGGTGGCTTCGGGGATTCCGCGCACCTGAAGGCGAATACCGCCGCCGCTGAGCCTACGCATCGCGCCGCCACGGTGCGACTCACCAGAGTCGCTTCCTGAGAGCCCGGGAAATGGGTTGTCGACAGAGGGTTCTGCCGGGAGACCCCTGGCTCCTTGCAGAGCTCTCTGACCTTCGTGTCGGGCTTGCCCATCCAGGCCATCGCGAGCCCACCTTCGCGGGCGTCATCGTGAACAGCCGGCCCCCGGTCCGTCCTTGAGCACGCGCCAAGGCGAGGCCCGCGATCGTCCGCGGCAATCGACACCGCCACCGCACGGGCAGAACTCGAGCGCGAGCCGATCTCGGAGCGCTTCATCCCCGCAGACGCGGGGGTGTTTCCAATGGCCGGTCCGGACGCCAGACCTAGTCTCAGTCTTAGTCTCGTTCGCTGAAGTTCCCCCCCTGCGCGGACGTCCTTGATCGGCATAGCAGGGCGCAAGGCGGCCTCCCGAACACGTCTGAACGAGGCAATTCACAATTGAAAAGCGTTTTGAGTGAAAGCTCTCAGGGGTTCAATCCCCTATCCTCCGCCACAGAGCAGGACTGCCCGCGCACATCCTGGGAGGGCGTGCAATCAGTATGCCTAGACTGGCGCCATGATCTTCAGGTCGGTGGGTGACGGGCGCCCCTACCCAGAACACGGGCTGGAGACTGCCCGGGACTGGGCAGACGTCCCACCACGAATGGTCCGGCTCGACGAACTCATCACCACCAAACGCAACCTCGACCTGGCGACCCTGTTGTCTGAGGAATCCACCTTTTACGGCGATCTGTTCGCCCACGTCGTTCAGTGGCAGGACAAGCTGTATCTCGAGGACGGCCTGCACCGTGCCCTGCGCGCCGCGCTTCAGCAGCGTCCTGCCCTGCATGCCCGCGTACTGGTGCTTGACTGAGGTCCCCATGCACTTGACTAGCGGCGCCAAACCGCCATGATCGGCAGAGAGGGAATTTTCGATCGGGGGTAACCCGTGGACTACCTGCACGAGTCCGCAACGTCGATATATCATCGGCGCATTCGCCGGCGCGCCGTTGGGACGATGATGGGCACTGCCATCTTACTGGCCGGGACCGTCGGCTACTCCGCATCGTACGTCAAGCAGTGGGTAACCAACCTGACCCCCAAAGCGCTGACCAACGCAAGCTGTAACCAGACCACCGCGAAGGCTCCGACCCCGAGCGAGGTGACGGTCAACGTCTATAACGCGACGGCTCGCGTGGGGTTGGCTGCCTCGGCGGGCGGCGCACTGCAAGAGCAAGGGTTCAAGATCGCCACGGTTGACAATGATCCGCTGGGCAAGACGATCCTGGGCATCGGCGAGATTCGCTATGGACCGAGCGGACTCGAGGGTGCCACGCTTGCGGCGAGAAGGCTGCCGGGAGCCAGCATGGTCCCGGACGGCCGGATGGACGCCTCGGTCGACGTCGTGATTGGCAATACGTTCAAGTCTGTGACGGTTCCGCCGACGATTGTGTTCCCGGCTGCGACGAAATCTCCCGCCCACTGCTGAATCGTGAAGGTCCACTTGCCACAACCGCCGGGGGGCGACACGCCCGTTGCGCTCAACTGAACGCGCTCAACCCGGTCGGTGCCTGACCAATGTCTAGCGTGCGCATCTCGGAGGTGCCTTCATAGGTCAGCACCGGCTCCAGGTTATTCGCGTGCCGTACACCGAGTACTCCAACGTGATGCAGTTAGCGTCGAGGATAGTGAGGCTCTGCCGCGCGATAGCGATCGCCTCCCGGGCATTGTTGAGCTTGCCAAGGCTGATCTGGCGAGGGCCAGTCTTCCTGCAACCTTGAGCCGGCCGAGAGACAATCGACAGCAGGAAGCCCTTCTGGAGCTCGAGTGCGTTTCGGCCAGCATCTGCCGGGTCAACTGGTAGCCACCGATCGGCCGTTTGAACACCTCTAGCTGCGGAAATACTCCAAGGCGATCTCCACACAGTCACGGATCGCACCCAGTGCTCCGAAGGCGATGCCGAAACGCGCCTGGTCCAGGCACGACAACCGCCCGCGCAGAGACTGCACGCCAGGCAGCACGGCCTGTCCAAGACAGCCGAACTCCCTGCAGCACCAGCTCAGAGGTGACAGATGCCCGCAAGGAGAGCTTGCTGGTGGTCTTGTTGGCCGTGAACCCGGCCGTGCCTGTCGGGACGAGGAAGCCCTGGATACCAACGTCAGTACGGGCCCACACCACCGCGATGTCGGCGATCGAGCCGTTGGTGACCCACGTCTTCGTGCCGTCCAGCACCCAGCCGGGCGTCGCGACGAGCACGGGTTCGCATACCGGCCGGGTCGAAACCGAAGTCTGGCTCGGTGAGGTCGAAGCGGCCGATGGCTTCACCTTTGGCCATGAGGGGGCAGCCACTGCCTGCTTCTGCTCCTTCGAGCCACAGTGGTGCATGGCGAACATCGCCAGCGTGCCCTGAAATGAGGCGAAGCCGCAGGCGCGGGAGTCCCCGGCCTCCAGTTCCACACAGGCCAACCCATACTCGACGGCGCTCATAGCGGTGCAGCCGTAACCCTGCAGGTGCATGCCGAGCAGACCGACCTTGCCGAAGGTCAGGGCCATCTCTGCCGGGAAGACGCCAGCCTCGTACCACTGCGCGTTCTCAGGCCGATGGTGTCATCGACCAGCCGCCCGACGCTCTGCTGCACCGCTCGTTCCTCGTCACTGAGCAGGTGATCGACGTCGAGCAGCTCGAGTGGTCCGACAGGCACTGATGTCATGACAGTCCTCCAGAGAGGAGAGCGGGCCATTGCCCGTGCAGCTTCCTCGCCTAGCCTCCGGCGGGCGCGCCCACGACCGTGGCCCGCACCAGGGTGCCATGCGGCTTGCGTGTGCGGATCTCTAGACTGCCCCCGATCAGATTGACCCTCTCGCGCATCCCAATCAGGCCAAGCCCGCCGCCCGAGCCAACCGGGGTGATACCGGTCGCCGGAATACCGCATCCGTCGTCAGTGACGGTGAGAACCACTTGGTCCCCGAAGTGCAGGTCGACCCTGGTGTGCTTGGCATGTGCGTGGCGTACAACGTTGCTCAGAGCCTCCTGGGCCACCCTGTATACGGTGAGCTCGCACTGGTCAGAGAGCCGCACCTGATCTCCGCTCACCTGCAGCCGGATCACAATCCCGTGCCGGGTGCGAACCTCTGCGACCAGCTGACGTAGGGCGGCGACGGCCCCGAGGTCGTCAAGCACCGGCGGCCGTAGACCGTAGATCACGGTGCGCAGTGCATCAACCACCTCGGCGGCCAGCTCGCCATCGCGCAGGACAAGCGGTGCCAGATCGGGCGGCAGCCTCGGGTCATCGCCCAGCGACTCGAGCATTCGCACCAGATAAGTCAGTGTCTGGACCGGGTCGTCGTGCAGATCCTGGGCCAGGATGCGCCGCTCGTCCTCCTGCACCGTGAGCAGGTGCGTGGCGTATGCCTGTTGCTCGCGCGCACGGTGCGCCTCCTCGGTCAGGTCGACAAGCACGATCTGGATAAGGCGTTCACTGGAGCCGACATCAAGGGTGCGAGCCTTCGGCACGAACACGCGGTCCCCCACAGGCAGGCGGGTGACCACCCCATCCAGGATCGATGTCACCGGGGTGCCAACTAGGTCCGACAGGAGTCGTCCCGGAGCATCCGGCCCCAGCAGGGATGCGGCGGCAGCGTTGGCCTCGGTGACCACTCCAGCTGCATCGGTGACCAGCACCGGGGCATGCTGCTCGTCGAAGAGGGCACGGTAACGCGACTCGGCTACCTCGCTGGCGCGCAATGCCCCCTCGGCTCGGAGTCGAGCCTGCCCCTCGTGCTCAACTCGTTGCCCCACAATGACCGCGACCGCGTTGAGGATCGCGAGGTTCCCGATCTCAGTCCAAGCGTTGGTGGGTGTGACTCCATTGATGAAGAGCCAGTCGGGGCACATGAGTGCGGTAGCCCACAACGCGGTACCAACGGCACCATGAACACCGAAGTTGAGCGCGGCGTAGATGACCGGGATCAGCAGCAGAAGGGTGACCGTGGATCGCGGAATTTCGAACGGCGGTAGGAAATGAAAGACGTCGAGCACGATCTCGTCCAGGAACGCCACTATCAGGACGCCGGCCTGGACGATCCAGAACCGTCCGGATCTCACCGGCAGACGCAACCTGTCGACGGCATCTAGGACGCGTCCGGGGGCCGCCCGAATCGGGCTGGCGACGTCACCGCTCGCCATCGCCCACACTCAATAGCTTGGTCGAAATGGCACGCACCACCGCCTCAGTACGCGAACCCACCCCCAACTTCGCGTAGATATTGTCGCAATGCCGATCCACGGTGCGCGAGCTAATGGTCAACTGTCCCGCAATCTCCCGGTTGTGCAGGCCGGCTGCGAGCAGCCTCAGGACCGCGAGCTCACGCTCGCTGAGGTCGGCCGCGCCATGCTCGGGCTGACGCGAGGAGATCAAGAGGCGAGCTGTCAGACCTGACTGGAGCACGCTTGTCCCACCGGCTACAGCACGCACTGCTTGGACCAGCTCCTTGCCGGGGGCAGTCTTGCTCATATACCCCGCGGCCCCGGCCTCCAGAGCACCACGGACGTACTCGTCCTCGTCGTACGCGCTGACCATCAACACGCGGACGCCGGGAAGGTCCCGGGTGAGCCGTCGGGTGACCTCGATACCGTTCATCCCCGGCAGCCGGATGTCCATCAGCACCACGTCGGGGCGGAGCTGGTTGATCACCGCTAGGGCGACCTCACCGGAGTTGGCGTCACCAACGACTTGCAGGTCGGGGTATGCGTCGAGAATCTGACGGGTGCCATCGCGATGCAGTGCATGATCGTCGACGACCACCACTCGTATCACCGGGGCGTCCATGGTGATCAGGCTACGCGTCGTCCCGGCCGGCCGTGGCGGAAATCACCCAGTGGCCAATACGTAGAACGAACCGTCACAGATGGGGCAGATCGCGGTGCCACGCCGCCTCAGACTCAACGACACTCCAACTGGAACACCCGTGCGTACCCTCGGGCAACCGTTCCCGGCCGGGGTATGACCGGCCGACCCCCGCTAGAAAGAGTGATGATCTTGAACCGCATCGATTCCAGGACAGGGACGACGCCGCAACTCGACCGCGCGTCGGCAGGAAGGTAACCGCGATGAGTGCCTTAAGCATTGTGGCGGGAGCACCCGGGAAGTACATCTCCTGGGGCGTCCTCCAGATCTCGGTGACCAACGCCACGATCATCGGCGTGATGATCCTGGTGTTCATCCTCGCCCTGGTCGTGCC
>PMJN01000486.1:3746-6044 GCA_003157445.1 Micrococcales bacterium | reverse complement strand
AGTACGAGAATGTCGCGGCTGGCCCTCACCTCGACGTAACGGCCGGGCGCCGACAGCCCGTCCTCGAAGCGCAGATCGCCCGCCGCGGTCACCGGCACGTTCATGAAGAAGTTGATGTTGTGTCCCAGCTGTCGCTGGCCGATACCGGCGGCTGCTCCGTATCTGAGGAAAGTCTGGCGACACGCATGCTGGTGTCGGGTGTGTTCGCCATAGCGGATGGTGTTGCTCTCCTGAGAGCAGGCGCCGCCGATGGTGTCATGGCGCCCACAGGTGTCATCGGTGATGACCGCCAGCTCATCGCAGCGGCTGGACAGCAGCCGGGATCCGGTTGTCAGGTAGATCGCACCCTGCTCGCGCACGGTGTCGAAAGCCGAGTAACGGTTGTCGACGTCGTGTGCGTCGTAGAGCAGGGTGTCCACGGCCTGGTTGCCGTGCAGGTCCACGATCCGCAGGCGGCCCCCGGCTGGAACCCGGATCAGGGCGCCGTCGCCGGCTTGAACGACGAGGTCCAAAGAGGTGGGTTTCCCGGCGGTGGGTTTCGTGGCGTTGGGTGTGTCGTGCAGCGTGGTCATGCGAACGCCCTCCTGGTCTGCTCAAGGGCACGCCCGCTTTCGGGACGGAACCGCGCGGGCTCGTCGTTAACTGTCGGCGGCGCAGCCAACGCCAGCTCCACGCGCACCCCGGCCGGGCCGTGAACCTTGGTGTCATCCATCGGGTGTGGGACTGCGGCGGCGATCATCAGCAGGTCCTGTTCGGTGCGCAGGCTCACAGTGTCCCCGGCCTGGGCATGAGCGGGCAGGAACCGCAGTCCGCCCTGCTCGTCGACATCGACCTTGCTGAAGAAGTTGACGCAACCGTGCAGGTCGACTTCGCCCAGCCCGTGCTTGGCGAGCTCAATGATCAGGCCATCGCCGCTGATGCCATGCAGATTCAGGTCATTGGGTGACCGGTCGTGGGCATAGCCACACAATGCGTCGTGCCAGTCCAGACTCGATGCAACCACGGACGCCAGGGCCAGCCCGCGGTCGGACATCAGGACCATGGGCGCACGGATACAGGCACTCATCTGAGCCTTCAGAGTGTCCGGGACGTTCAACCGGTCTAACCGGTCGGATCCGAGCAGGAGAACGGACAGGTTGGCGCCCTGTTCCAGCGCGGTCGCCGTGATCAGCCTCCCGGCGCGCACCGACGTGGACCAGGCGGACCCGCCGGGGATGTCGTGAGAGTAGACAGTCATGGCTCAGCCCAGCTCAGGGGCGGGGATAACCGTGGCGATCGGGCGATCGGCCTTGGCTGCGGCCGGAGAGTGGCCGATGCTGGCGAAGTAGTTCTTACGCAGCAGCAGGAACGTGAGCACCCCGGACATCAGCACCAGTGCCAGGACGATCTCCGCGCAGTACTGCAGGTACCAGCCCTGCCCGGCGGGGTCATAGACCTCAGAGCGCGGCCAGGCGAGGTTTACCACCATCAAGATGCCGTAGAGCACCGCCACCGCGTTGACGGGAACTCCCCAGCGTCCCAGCGAGAACAGCGCTCTGCCGTTCTCGTCCAGGCCACCGGAGGGCAGCCCGCCGCGGAGCCGCTTGAACAGCTGCGGCACCGTGACCATGAGGTAGGCGATGTACAGCAGCATGATGCAGACACTGGTCAATGCCAGGAACAGACCCGGGTTGCCGAGGTTTACCCCCAGCAGCAGGGCCGCCAGAACCCCGGAGACCACGATGGGCAGCACAGGCGTGCCGGTCCTGGTCGCGACCCGGGACAGGACAACTGACAGCGGCAGTACCTTGTCTCGCGACATCGAGAAGATCATCCGGCTGGTCGCAGTCTGAATCGCCAGCGTGCAGACGCAGACTGCCAGGGCCACGTCCAGCAGCAGCAGCTTGCCGGGCAGCGTCCCGAGCCGGCTGGTCAGCACATACGGCAGCCCCGAACTGGCCAGCTTCCCGTCGGTCAGGCTGGGAGCAGCCATCAACGCCGCCACGATAAGGAAGGCGCCGCCGACCCCGGAGACCACGACGGCCCGGATGATCGTGCGAGGAGCTGTGGCGCGAGGCTTGTGGGTCTCTTCGGACAGCTCACCGGCCGAGTCGAAGCCAACCAGGACGTAGGCCGCCATCAGCGAGGAGACCAGCAACGGCACGAAGTATCCGGCGTGGCCGCCGAGGCCCGTGGTGTTCAGCACGACTGAGGGGCCACGCTGGGCGTGGGTGAACAGAAGGCTGACCATCAAGACCAGACCGACTAGCTCACAGATCACGCCGGTCGAGTTGACCAGCGCGGTCACCCGCACGCTCA
>PMJN01000486.1:0-3709 GCA_003157445.1 Micrococcales bacterium | reverse complement strand
ATCTGGGCGATGATCATGGTCCAGCCGGCGAACCAGCCGACCACCGGGCCACCTAGCCGGCGGGCCCACTGGTAGATCGCCCCCGAGATCGGGTATCGAGCGGCCAGCTCAGCGAAACACAGGGCAACCGCCATCTGGCCCACGAACACGACCGGCCAGGTCCAGAAGAATGCCGGACCGCCGAAACCGAAACCCAGGCCGAACAGCTGGAAGACGGTGGTCATGATCGACACGAACGAGAAACCCGCGGCGAAGGAGGCGAAGGTTCCGACCCGCCGTTCGAGCTGCTGGACGTAGCCGAAGGTGTGCAGGTCAGCGGCAGTGCGTTGTGCGATGTCAGCTGTTGCCGGCAAAGTGCCAGCAGTCGATTGTGTGGTCATCGGCATGCTCCCCAAAGGGACGGGCCCGAGAACGCAGACGTGCCCGGGCGGACTGACCTCCCGGGCTTTTATCCCGCCGTGGAGCAATGTCACGCCGATGTGACACCGCTTGCATCTCTTGGACCAGACCCCCTCAAGGAAGGGCGGAACCCTAGACGCGCCCCGCCGTCGTCAGCGGGTCCACGCCAGTACAGTCACGCAGCGTTTCGCACCAACGGCTGCCCAGTTACTACTGGGTTAAGAAACCCTCACATCGGAGTCGACCATGTTTCCGGGAACAAAGACCTCGACAGGGTCCTTGAGGCGCATCCGTTCGAAACTCCGACTGAAGATCGGAAGGTCGGCGGTTCGACCCGGCCCCTGGCCACGACTATAACGGCAGGTCATAGGCCTGTGATGCGCCGCTGGAGCGGGAGGAGGCCCCGCTCCTTCATCGCATCATCCCTGAAGGACCAAGGCCTTGACACGGCCCCGGTCCTTCAGGGATCACCTGCGCGTTTGTGCGTCTGAGGGACTGGCGTCCGTTCTCGCGGCCGCCCGCGACTCACCGTGACAACCCCCAATTGGCCATGAGTT
The DNA here is from genome assembly GCA_003157445.1 of Micrococcales bacterium. GTDB lineage: Bacteria > Actinomycetota > Actinomycetes > Actinomycetales > Dermatophilaceae > UBA4719. The sequence continues at coordinate 2,753 of PMJN01000486.1, read as the reverse complement.
ATGCCACGAGTGATCGCACGGAACTTCGATCCACAAGCTGGACCGTTGATAGCCAAGGTCCTGCAGGCATGCGCACGGCCAGCTGGAGTCGAATGCGCATCGCGGCTGCGTTGGCACTGACCACGGCTGCCGAAGAGCCGCACGTTGGCGTAACTTCGCACGCCGATGCGCAAAGGTCGTCGCGGCAGGGCGCGCAGCTGAGACCGATCGCGTCCTCACATATTTCTCAGGAACGGCCATAGACGGCCGGTGTGCGCGATCACAGCCGGACGACACGGAAGCACGGGGGTGGCAGGTGAAGGATTCGAACCTTCGAAGTTTCCGCGATGGCTTTACAGTCCCAAGGCTGCAAGCCTGCGAGCAGCGGAAACACCTGACCCGGCTTTGGGGAGTCCCGTGTATGCCGAAAGGACCCGATCCTGGTTCGGATCGAGCCCCTCTGCCCGAGGATGTGAACCCCCCGGTCGCGGCGGGCGCGCTTACCCGGTTGTCACCGTCAACGCGGGTGTCATAGACCTTTCGAACCCGACGAGCGCTTTCACACGAGCCCAAGCTCACCCGCGAGCCGTCGCCACCGAGGTCCCGCCCAAGGTCACCGTAAGTGACCGCCACCAGTCACCGGGAGACGCTTCAAGTGATGCAAGCCGCTGAAGGCGGGAGGTCCGGCGTGGTTGAACCGGATGGAATGTCACGAGTGTCGTGATGAAACGCACTTACCCGGCCATTGCTCGCTCTAGACCCCATACGAAGGTGGATGCTGAGTTTGTCCATTAAATAGCAAACCCGGAGTAAACCGACGGATGTCAGGATGCTTTCAAGGGGCCGGGCGATCAAACGAAAGGTCCGTCTGTTATGCGTAATTCCATCAAGTTCCTCGGCGCCCTCGCGGTCGCCGGTCTCGTCGCCGCCGGCGGCTCCGCCTTCACCGGCGCCGGTCTGACTAGCTCGGCACCAGCAGATCAGTTCATCGGCGGTTCGGTCTCCCAGACCGTCTCCGGAGCCATCCTGACATCGACAAAGTACTCCCTTACCGGCAACAACATCACGGGCATCGACCTGACGTTCGACCGTGCGGCGTTCAACAAACACCTGGTTGTCATGCTTGGCACCACAGAATACACCTGCGCACTCGGGATCGCGTATGTTGGTGACGCACCTGTGGCTTCTCCTGATCCGCCATATACCGTTCCGCCAGATGAGCGGACAACGGCAGCGGCCTGCGTTGCCAGCCCTGGCGTAGTAAACACAGCCGCCGGACCGCTCTCGGTCAGGGTGACTCAGGCGGCGGAGACACCGTAGCCGTAGTCCTTCCAGACGGGTACGTGCCCGCCCTCAGGCACTGAGGGCGGGCACTCACCCAGTTCCACGCCAACTCACCGGGGGCTGCCGATGTCGCGAACGATGCGCCGGGTGATGTCGGCTGTCATCGCAGCGCTGGCGGCCCTGATCGCGATCGCCGGGGCGCTGCTGCTGACCGGCCAGAACGCCATCGTGGTGACCCACGGGGTCAGCATGAACCCGGTCTACTACCAGGGCGACATGGTCGTGGTCGCCCGAATGCCGAGCTACCACGTCGGGCAGATCGTCGCCTACGAAATGCAAGGGCGAAACTTCGTCGTGCTCCACCGCATCATCGGCGGCAACGCGGACGGCTTCGTCTTCAAAGGCGACAACAACCAGTCGACAGACCCGACCAGGCCGACGCAGAAAGACCTGCTCGGCCGGGCCGTTCTGCACATCCCGGCAGGTGGCCTCTGGCTGCAGCGCATCGCCAGCCCGACCGCACTGAGTACCTACGCCTTTCTCCTGCTGGCTGGGGGCGGGACCGCCGTAGAAAGACGACGCAGAAGAAGGAGACACACCATGTCAGGCAAAGCCCAGCACGGCGGGGTGACCTCCTGCCTGGCCACTCTCTCGCCAGCCCTTCGAGCAGCAGCGGCAGCTGCCGCGATCATCGGGGTTGGCGCCGTCGCGCTCGCAGCGCTCGCCTGGACCGCGCGGGCGGGACAGTCCACGACCACCCAGCAGAGTTCACCGCGGCAGATGACCTTCGCCTACTCTGCGCAGGTGCCGCGCACGGCCGCCTACGACGGCACGACCGCGAGCTCACCCGACCCCATCTTCCGCAACCTTGCCAACACCGTCGAGGTTCGCTACACCTACCGCGGTCCCCCTGGCACCATCAGCATGACAGCGCTCCTGTCGACCGCAGGCGGCTGGCACTCGAGCGTTCCGCTGACGGCCGCAACGCCGGTGGACGGCACCCAGTACGACGGCTCAGTGCAGCTGAACCTGTCAGCGCTAGGGGCCCGGGCACAGGCCGCCGCCGCGGTCACGGGACTTCCCCAAAGCCAGGTCCTGCTCACCCTCGCCCCGACTGTCACTCCCACCACAGGCAAGGCCTTCGAGCCGACACTCGCGCTGGACCTCACCCCGCTGCAACTGGCCCTTGCCGGTGGCCCAAGCACGCTGACAGTCACAGACTCCACCAAAAGCAGCTCCACGGTGCTCACCCCGCCGGCGGTCTCGCTGATGGGCCACCAGCTTGCGGTGTCCAATGCCCGGCCACTGTCACTCTGGCTGCTCGCACTGAGCCTGCTGATTGCCGTCGATGTCGCACTTATGGCGCGCCAGGCGCGCCGGCTCGAGGAAGGGGCAGTCATCCGCCGCCGGTATGGTTCGCTGCTGGTCGTGGTGCAACCGATCAGCGCCTCGCCGGGCCGCCCCCTGGTCGACGTCACCGAGATGAAGAC
>PMJN01000279.1 GCA_003157445.1 Micrococcales bacterium | reverse complement strand
TGTCGCTGGAACTCATGACCTGGCGTCAACTATACGGAAAGGGCCCCCTGATGGGGAGGCTATGTCCATTTCTTGAACAACCATCCAGGCAAGCAGGGGCTCAGGCGGACGCTAGCCCAGGACGGATAGCCAGGTCCACCATCCGCTCGAGCAGCAGAGCCAACCGGTAGGGCGGCTCCACCCTGAGCGCACGATCTAGTGCGACTCGAGTCAGAGCACCATCGCCGCGCCACCAGGTGAACGATGCCAGCACGGTGAGCGTCGATACCGCCCACACGTCCGGCAATACTGCGCACAGCTCACAGAGCCTCCGCTCGATCCGCTGCAGCCCGATGACATGCGTCATGTCTGCACTGTGCTGGCCGAGCCAAGGCCGCTCGGACAGCGTCCGGCTCATCTGGACGAGCAAGATCGGGTCGACCAGGTTCTCAGGCAGAGTGCCAGGGCACAGCCATGCAATGAGGCCGTCACGCAGGTCCACATCGGTCAGCGACACAGCCAGCATGGCCAGATCCTGCGGCGCCAGAGCCCGGATCGGTTCAGCACCGTCGTTGTCGCACAGGACCAGGGACCAAACGGCGAGCTCGCTCGCACGAAATTCGTGCAGCTTGGTCTCCAGGTCGCCGGGCTCGGCATCCCCGCATTCCGTGGCCTCAAGCCGCAGCTGCAACCATGCGTCCGCCAGAGGTGCCACATCCCGGCTCAGCAGTAGCCTGTTTGGTTCCAGCAGATCGACCAGCGCAGAGCGGTCGGGCAGCGGGCAGATCTCACGCCCGACGAACTCCGCGACGGCAGGCACCGAACTTGGCGAAGGCAGCAGCAGGCCCTCGCGCGGGCAACAGCGCTGGACGCAGTCCACGTCGAACCAGCGCCCGCCCCGTACGACCATGCGGTCGACGACCTCCACACCATGGGTTCGGCAGGCATCCGCCATCGAGTCCAGCATCGAGCGACTCTCACCCTCCTGTTCTTCAAAGCCAACGAGCAAGACCGCGCTCGGGTTATCCCGCCTCAGTGGCCCGATCATCGCGGCGACGGCGTCATCAACATGCTCACCTGGCTGTAGGTCAATACGCTGGACCAACCCCATACGGGTGCCATGCAGACTCAACACCACAAGGCATTCGTGAGGGTGGAACCCGAGCTGGTATGGCAGCACGGCCAGCACATCGGCTGGACCGGAAAGGTGAATCGTTGTCGTCATAGGCCAACTCTGAAACCGACCGGGCCACGGCGAAAGACACCCGCTGGCGCCTGTGGACGGTGGGACGACCGGGCTCACCCTTGTGCACTAACATGCGTTCAGCCCAAGATCGCGGGCCCGCTAGGTCGCGCGTCTAAGGGATGATTTCTCCACGCACGATGCCATCACGATTGCTTTCCCAGCCCAGGAACGACTCGGTCTCATTGATCAGCGACGCGGCGATCCAGCTGATAATCAGCGAGTCAACGCTCAGCCCGATAAGTGGCAGGAGCACAACTGGAACCAGATCGACAGGCGAGATGAGATACACCAAGGCACCCGCGATGAGAAGCAGGCGCAGGCGGGACGTGCCGGGATACTCACCCCTGAAGGTTGCCAGGACCAGTCTGGGGAGCGAGGTCAGGCGAGCTCCTGGGCCCAGTGCGCCTGGGCGGGTTGCCGTGCGGAAGGCTCTGGCCAGTGAAAGAAGGACTCCCCAACGCATCGACTTAGCGAAAGCCATGGTCTCTGTCCATTCGCAAGTGTCTGGATATGTGAATAGTCAGGAAGCCTGTCCGGGCTTCCAGGGGAACTCAAGACGCGCGTGGTCGGCGATCCGCTTGAGCAGATAGGCATCCAGGCCGGCCCCCACTAGCCCTTCAGCCACCGGGACAACCTTACCGAAACGCGAAAACGACTTCTTGCCGATCCGCAGGAGAAGGCGGAACATGACGCCTTTGCGGACAGCCATCAGCACGGGGCCGGGCAACCGTTGGGCGGCCAGGTTGACCAACTGCCCGGTGCCGGTAGCACCTGCCTTGGCGAGCAGGTCGTCGGCGTCAGCACCAACCAGAGCCAGCAGGACCGCCGAACGCACCTCAGGTCGACCGATGTCATGGCCACGGCTGGAGGCAATACCGGCGACCAAGCGCGTTGCGATCAGGTAGAACCCCAGGACGTTGGCGGGTAACGCGATCGGGAGGGCGACAAAGCCACCCAGACTCGTCACGAATCCATTTGCAGCCGCAAGCCTGAGGTGTGATCTAACCATTGCGTCGATCGCCGGCTCAACTTCACGGTGCTCGGCCACAGCCATGTCGGCAACGGCCCGTGCGGAGCTGAACGGGCCTGTCCCTTCGATTCCCACGTCCATCAGACGCTCGATCATCGGTGAGACGGCGTCGGCCATCGGGCTGTCGTCAACACTGGCCCACTGAGCGGTATCGCCCGTGAGCCGGTCGTCCTTACCAAGATTGTCCATGAGCGTCCTCCTGTTGGCTGTCGGACTTGCCTGCCAACATTGGATCATGCTTCTGGCCGATGTCGCGCGTACCTCGAACCAGGTGACCGGGACGAGTTCGCGCCTTTCCAAGGGGTCGCTTATCGCTGACCTCCTGCAACAGTGCGCTCGCCAAGTTGTCGAGGGCAAGGCCCCTGCCGACGAGATCGGGTTGGCCACCCGCTATCTATCCGGCTCGCTACGTCAGCGCCGGACCGGCATCGAGCTGTCCGAACTCCCGAGCACACCTGATGCTGGCGTGGCAGGTGCTGGCCTTGTCACGCTCTCCCAGCTCGATGCCGTGATGCAACAGGCCAGCGAGCTGGCGGGAGTCGGCTCCTCGCGCGCTCGAGCCGAGCTGTTCCTGGCTCTGGTACGCCGACTGACAGCCCAGGAAAGAACGTTCGTCCTGGGTCTGCTGCGCGGTGAGGTGCGGCAGGGGGCACTTGAGTCGGTGGTGATGACGGCAGTGGCCAAAGCCGGTGGGGTCCCTCTTGAGGATGTGCGTCGTGCGGTGGCCGCCCGCGGCGACCTGCCCGGTGTCGCCCGGACCCTTTTGGTGGACGGTCCGGAAGCGCTCGACCTCTTCCGCCTCACTGTTGGTCTTGGCGTCAGCCCGATGCTGGCCACTTCGGCCAAAAGCGTCCCCGAGGCCCTGGCCAAGTCCGGACCGGCCAGCGTGGAGTGGAAACTCGATGGGATCCGAGCACAGATCCACAAGCAGGGCAACGACATCCGGGTCCTGACCCGGTCCCTGGACGACATTACTGATCGGGTTCCCGAGGTGGTCGAGCTGATCTCCTCACTGCCTGTCATGAACGCGATCTTCGACGGCGAGCTCATCGCGTTGCACTCCAACGGTCGACCAAGACCTTTTCAGGAGACCGGCTCTCGTGCCGCCAGCCGAGTCGATCCCACGGTGGCCCGGGCGCGAACCCCGCTAACGGTGTTCCTGTTTGACGTGCTGCACCTAAACGGAGCCGACCTCATCGACGAGCCCGCCAGCGCCCGGCGAGCCATCCTGGAGAAAGCTTTGCCCCTGCCCCGTCTGACGCCCAGGCTCCGGGTCGATGACGTCGCCGAGCCCGCCCAGGTCGCTGCGGCCACAGCATTCGCCGCAGACGCGGTGATGCGAGGACATGAAGGCGTGGTGATCAAGGCCAACGACGCAACCTACGAGATGGGTCGCCGAGGGGCCGGCTGGATCAAGGTCAAGCCCGTTCATACCCTCGACCTGGTAATCCTTGCTGCCGAACGAGGCAACGGCCGTCGCAGCCGATGGTTAAGCAACCTCCACCTGGGGGCCTTAGATCCTGCGGGGCGTTTCGGCCCGCAGGGTGGATTCGTCATGCTCGGCAAGACGTTCAGGGGGCTCACCGACGAGATGCTTCGCTGGCAGACCACCGAACTGCCCCGGCATGCGGTTGGACCGACCGACGGTTACATCCTGAAGCTGCGCCCCGAGGTGATGGTAGAAGTCGCATTCGACGGTGTGCAGGCCTCGCCTCGTTATCCAGCCGGCCTGGCGCTACGTTTTGCCCGGGTGGTCCGGCACCGACCGGACAAGAAGGCGACGGAGGCCGACACGATCGAGATGGTGGAAGCCTTTCGTCAGTCGTGACTGCTGCGTATCAGAGGTGACTTCTGTGGTCTGGATCTAAGCGGCAAGGACCGGCGGGCTCCCGACCACCGAGGTCCCCCGCGAGCCGTCTCGTCTCACCTCGTCGCGCCGTCGGACTCCTTCGCCACCACTGTAGAGAAGCAGGCCGTAGTGAGTTCACAAGTCCGAGCGGGAACCAGCCCCTGGGCGCGAACTGGCTGCTTCTGGTGGATCGCGATGAGGACCGCTGTCATCAGGGCGGGCACCGGATCTGCTGGTACCTCAAGCAGGTCAGCGGCAAGGCAAAGTGGAACGAGCATCTCAGGCGCGCTCGCAACGAAGGAGTCGAGCCGATGTCGCGCCGGGATCTCGAGCGACATCGGGCCGAACACGAGAAGGACAACCCGCGGGCCCGCTGCCCCTGACTTCGAATCGCAGCTTGGCCAGTCGGCAGGTAGCACATTTGTGCCGCCAAGATGCCGGAAGACCAGGCTCGTCTCCACGTGCTGGATGACCGGGCTCGCGGCACAGTACTCCAGGATGAAGTCGTCCATCGCGGTGGTGTCACTGGCCGCGACGTACAAGAGGTAGTCCGTGTCTCCTGCGACGTGAAACACCTCGACCACACCTGGCAGATGAGGCGCAACGGGTCACGAACTTCTGAATCTGTTCGCGGTGACGGGCCTGCATGCGCACAGCAATGATGGCCTGAATGGGCAGACCGACCCGGGTCAGGTCGATGTCGGCGTGAGACTCGCGAATAGCAGCACTCTCGCGTAGGGCACGGACCCGCCTAAGACACGTCGACGGAGCGACCCCCACTGCAGGGCCCGGCTCGGTGATGGCATTTGAGGTGGTCGACGGTTCCCCTGCCGCAGCGGCCGTGGCACATGCCTGCAAGGTCGTCACCCATGCACTCTCGCTGGGCGGCACCCAGGCCCTGATTGAGCACCCAGCTTGGCTGACCCATAGGCCCGTAGCAGCTGAGACCCGTCCAAACCCTGGCTTACTACGGATCTAGGTGGGACTTGAGCCCGTCGAAGATCTCTGCGCTGACCTCGACAGCCCTCAACTTGGCAGTTGACCTTGCGTCAACACCTCGATCGCTGACACGTTGACCGAAGCGCAGGCGGGTTCATGCAAGCGATCTCATCGACCCGCCGCCCGCCCAAGCGAGATGAAGTTGTGAGTGGCAGACTCGCGATACCTGTTACTACTCGAGGAAGAAACTGGATGACCATCATCAAGATCAATGCGATTACCGTGCCCACCGATGGCGACGAACTGGCCCGCCGGTTCGCCGCACGCGCCGGGGCAGTCGACGACCAACCGGGGTTTGAAGGTTTCGAGCTGCTCAAACCGACTGACGAGCGCAAGACATGGTTGGTCATTACGCGCTGGGCTGACGACAAGTCATTCCAGGCGTGGGTGAGCTCGCCTGCCTTCGGACACGGGCACCGCGGTGGGGCCGAACGAACCGACGAGTCCGCCGCGCCGCAGGTGGGCATGAGCAGCGAGCTGTGGTCCTACCAGATCGCTGGCGGCTCCTCCATCTGACTCCATGACGCTGACGGAGTTCCTGCTGGCGCAGGTTCGCGCAGGCTTTGGCGCCCGCACAAGAGGCCCTCGGGATGGACGCACGCTTCTCCTCACCGCAGGACGGTTACACCGTGCGGTGCCAGTGCCATAAATGATTCACCACACAAGCGGAATGCCTGTACGGCAACGACGTGGCTCAGGGTTCGCACGTGGTGCGCCTCTCCGGCCCGCGGCATGGCCGATTGCAAGGCCAAGGGTGAGTTCGTGACCCGACACTCCAACTGTGGGCGGGCACGGGTTACTGCGACGACTACCTTCACGCGCGAGAGGATCGCGGATGCGCAGAGCTAGCGGATCTGGGCGTGATCTATGCGGACCACCCGGACTACCATCAGGAGTGGGCTCCGTGAACCCTGCACGAACCCACAGCGGTCTATCGTCGAGATATGGGGAACCTGGGCAAAGCCGGCCCGTCTCGTGCATGGTTTATCTTGCCGTGCATCCTTGTGCTTGCCGCGTTGGTTCTCATGGGCTTGGGGATCTCGTCGTTCCTGCATTTCGCCCGCACCGACTTCGTTGCCTACCAACCGGGTTCGTCGATCTCAGTGACCAGAGACGGATTCACCCTGTACGCCCAAGAAGGCACCACAGGGCCGGTTGAGCTTCGCTGTACGGCGACCGGGCCGCAAGCAACGGTGCAGCTGCGACCCATCGCAGGGCGAACCATCCTGGCTAACGGCCAGGGCACTTTTGTGGCCATCGCCTCGACACCTCAAAATCTCCCGCCGGGCCGATACGTGATCTCGTGCGTGAGTGCGTCAAGCGTCGCAGACATTCCGCTCTTCCTGGGACCACATATCGACCTCGAGGCAGTGGCACGACTTATCGCCTTCAACATCATCGCCCCAGTGTTCCTGGCATTCTGCGGGGTCGTGCTCTTCGTGTTCCTTGCCATCCTGCGTTACCGATCGTCCCGGATCCTGACACCGAACGTGTAGCTCGCCTCCTGGTCATCTCTACCCAGAACCACGTCTTTTCAAAGACAACCACGGCTGGTCACCGACCGGTCCAGGCCCGCAGATTCTGCTTGCCCCCCGAGTCGGAACGGACGCGCTCTGAGGGCGTCCGACCGGTCGCACCCTCCTGCCAGACCCATGGGCCAACCTTCACGATGTGTGCTGCTGTTGGATGGACCCATGCCCCCGCAACTTCGCCCCCGCGACCTTGTCGCCCTCTGCTTCTTGGGCGAGCTGGCTGCGATGGTCGGTGAGGGTGTCCAGTTTGCCGGAAGCCATGAGCAGATCATCAAGGAAATGACGCAGATCGAGGCCGGACGGCGGCCGCGCTGGGTCTTCTGGTCGGCGCAGGCCGATGCTCACCCGTTGGTGCGGCGCGGCATTCACCTAGACAGATGCTGGGACATCGCCGAAGCGCACCGGATTCTGGTCGGCGGCCGGCAGGGCGACCCCGCCATGGCGTGGGCGACCGCAAACAGGCTGGCCGCTTCGGGCCTGCCCAAGGCGTCCGGCGATGACCTGTTCGACTTTGCCTCCGAGCAAGATCCTGGTGACCGCGGCGACCCGGAGAGTCCAGTGCGCTCCGACGGTTACCTACGCCCCGAGGCCGTCGCCGGGACATGGCAGAGCTCAACGGCGCGGTCCCTGGCCTGGGCCGAGGCAGCGGTGAGCACCGCAATGCAACAGATTGCCGCCCTCTCACAGATCTCGCCTCGGGCGGTCATTACCGGCCAGTCCGAGTCGGCTGCGGCCCTGCTGTGTGTCGAGTTGGCCGCTACCGGGCTCCCGGTGGACCGCCCGATCATCGAGCAGCTGATCCAGGACTCGGCCGGGCCACGGCCCGACGACGAGACTCACGCTCTACAGGAGCGTCGGGCCCGCGATGCCGCCGTGCTGGCCCACGCCCCCGGGCGAGAGTCCACTGACTTGCGAAACCCGTTACAGGTCAGAGAACTTCTGGCTTCAGTCGGCGTCGTCGTTCCCGACACACGCGCTTGGCGGTTGGAACCGTTTCGCGACATCCATCCCCTGGTGGAGTCGTTGCTGACCTGGCGCAAGGCGGAGCGAATCGCTACGACCTACGGGTGGCACTGGCTTGACACCAACATCGGCCCCGACGATCGCCTGCGAGGCGCGTGGACCGCCTGTGACGGCGCGGCCGGCCGGATGACAGCGATGAACGGTCTGCATAACCTGCCAATACCGCTGCGGCCGGCCATCGCGGCACATCCGGGTTACCTATTCGTACGTTCTGATCTTGGACAGATTGAGCCCCGGGTTCTTGCGGCCGTCTCAGGCGACATGAGCTTCGCGCGAGCCAGCCAAGCCGACGATCTCTACGCGCCGGTCGGGGCCGCGCTCAAGGTTGAGCGGCCGGTGGCCAAGATCGCCGTCCTCGCCGCCATGTACGGCCAGACCAGCGGCGCAGCCGGCGAGGCCCTCAAGGACCTCGAGCGCGCCTACCCGACGGCCATGGCCTACCTGCGACGAGCCTACGACTCTGGGGTTGCTTCTCGAGCGATCCGGACCTACGGTGGCCGGCGGATCCCGATGTGGGAAAATCCGGTTGACGCTCCGGTTGAGTCCTGGGCCTCGATGACCGCAGGCCGGGGGCGTTTCGCGCGCAATGCCGTCATCCAGGGGGCAGCCGCCGAGCTATTCAAGGCATGGGCGGCGACCGTGCGGCTGACGACCCGACATCTAGGCGCACGGATCGTCTTGTGCCTGCACGACGAGCTGCTGATCCACGTCCCGATTGAAACAGCCGACGACACGGCCGCCGCGGTTGATGCAGCACTGACTGCCAGCGCCCGGCGCTGGACGGGCTCAAGCACCGTAAGATTCGTCTCCGACACCAGCGTCATCAGACGCTGGTCCGATGCCAAAGACTGAGTATCCCCCAATACCGGCGGGGCCTACCC
>PMJN01000112.1:421-2719 GCA_003157445.1 Micrococcales bacterium | reverse complement strand
CATCCAGCGGGTCAAGGCTCTGGTCGGTGCTACCGGTGTGACCCCGAAGCGTCTCAATGTGTGCACCTCGTGCCTCAAGGCCGGCAAGGTCAAGCGTTAGGCACGTCGAAGTATCGCCTACGGCGATGTTTCGAGCTCGTTCATAGAACTGCTTCCGAAGCCGACCTCCAGCAGGAGGTCGGCTTCGTTGTGCTGCCAGACCCCTACATCACTAACCAGAGTCCCCCAGACTAGGCAAGGCTTCCCCCCCGCCCTGAAGGACAAGGTTTCCACCCCAGATCACCGATGAGCCGGCGTCCGACCACTGTCTCAGAGGCGCCCCCGCAGGGCGGAGTTCAACCTCCGAAGTGATCCCAGCCGCCTCCGACCACAAGGCTGCCGCCCAGCATCACGCCCGAGCCGTCCACCACAAGACCGATCTTGCGCCATCCCACGGGCAGCCCGGCTCCGGAAGGGAAACAGGCCAGCAGCGAGTGCTCCTCACCACCTGCGGTGACGCAACGCCAGGCATCGTCTTGACCCACGACGTGCGCCAGCGCAGCGACATCATCGCCCAGGAGCTGTTCGTCGAGCTCGATCCTGACACCGCTGGCCGCAGCGATTCGACCGGCATCGCGGCCCAGCCCATCGCTGATGTCGATCATGGCCGTTGCCCCAGCACTGGCAGCCAAGGGCCCTTGCTGGTGGGGCGGTCGGGGCGCCCGGTGATAGTCCACCAGCTCCGGTGCGAGCGCGCCCTGGTCACGCTGCAGCAACAACAACCCTGCGGCCGAATGACCCAGGCTGCCGCATACCGCAACAACCTCACCTGTGTGAGCCCCTGAACGGGTTACCGGCTCGCGGCCACAGCAGTCCCCCAAGGCTGTCACCGAGATCACTAGGACCCCCTGAGGCGCAGACGAAAGATCACCGCCCAGCACAGGCACGCCGGCCTCGGCCGCTGCGTGGGCCAGCCCCGTGGTGAAGTCCCGGGCCCATGCCAACGGCGTGGCCGGATCCGCGATCAAGGTGACCAGCAGACCGCTGGGCACCCCTCCCATCGCGGCGATGTCCGCGAGGTTCTGGGCCACTGTCTTGACGCCCACGTCCATGCCGCTGGACCACTGGTCAAGCCAGTCACGTCCGCGCACCATCGCATCGGTGGTCGCTAGCACTGACCCGCCCGGAGTACTGAGCAGGGCAGTGTCGTCCCCGGGCCCGATGAGGACCCCGGGTCCGCTGGGCAGCAGGGGGAAGATGACCGACAACAGCCCGTCCTCACCGAGGTCGCCCAGCAGGGGCCCACCCGTGCCGCCGCGTTCTTCCAACATTTGACCTCCCGGTGGGACGATTCGTGGCTACGCACGGTAGCGTCTGCAGAACCGGGTCCGTGCAGGGCGTGGTCAACGAATACTGTTCAGGCTCGGGGTGAAGCGCTCCGATCATGTTCCTTTGGAGGCGTCGTGGTGGTGCAGGCCTACGTTCTGATCCAGACCGAAGTTGGCAAGGCATCTAAGGTTGCCGAGTTGATCGCGAGCATTACCGGTGTCACCGTGGCCGAGGACGTCACCGGCCCCTACGACGTGATCGCCAAGGTCGAAGCCCGTACGGTCGACGATCTCGGCAAGCTCGTCATAGCCAAGATCCAGGACGTGGCAGGCATCACCCGCACCCTGACGTGCACGATCGTTCACGTCTGAGCTGGTGCTCGTCTGAACACATCATCATGAGCGCCGGTGGGCGCCTTTGCGCGTGTCTGGGTACGGCTGTGCTGACGGGGGCGCTGGTGGGGTGTTCGTCCATCGAGGTGACCGTCCCGGCCGGCGGCGGGTCGGCGGCATGTCGTTCTGCGGCGACCCACTGGCCCAAGACCGTTGGTGGCCACTCACTTCGAGCCACGTCATCGTCCTCATCTGCCGTACGCGCCTGGGGCGAGCCCCCTATCATTGCCCGCTGCGGGCTACCTGCCATCGGCCCGACCACGGATCCCTGTCTGGATGTCAGTGGCATCGACTGGGTTGCCCATCAACTCAACGACGGCGTCCGTTTCACGACCTACGGCCGCTCCCCTGCCATTGAGATCCTGGTGCCCAGCGCCTACCAGCCGGAGCCGCTGCTGCTGCCGGCCTTCGGCGCGGCGGCGTCCGCCATCCCGGCCGGCCAGCGACACTGCCAGTAGAAGATCAGCGAAGGCCTGTGCGCCGGGCCAGCGCCAGCTGGATCAGCTCGTCGATCAGCTGTGGGTAGCCCATCCCCGACGCCGCCCACACCATGGGGAACATCGACAGCGGGGTGAAACCAGGCATGGTGTTGATCTCA
>PMJN01000112.1:0-375 GCA_003157445.1 Micrococcales bacterium | reverse complement strand
CTCGCCGACCTCGCTGGCGCGGGCAGGAGCGCCGTCGCGACCCTGCAGCACCCCGCACTCGATCTCTCGCCCGACAATGCCCGCCTCGACGACGACTTTTGGGTCGTGCACGCGGGCATACTCGATAGCTGCCGCCAAGCCCTCGGGACTGGATACCTTGGTGATCCCAATACTCGACCCGGCGCGGGCAGGCTTGACAAAGACCGGCCAGCCAAGTGAGGCCACCGCGTCCATCGACGCTGCCGGGTCGCGCTTCCACTCGCGGTCGGTGATCACTACGTACGGACCGATCGGAAGGCCGTGCCCGGCAAAGACAACCTTCATGTAGTGCTTGTCCATCATCACCGCGGAGGCGAGCACGCCCGACCCGACGTA
>PMJN01000348.1 GCA_003157445.1 Micrococcales bacterium | reverse complement strand
TCTTTCGTCGGCTCTGTCGCGTACGGCGAAGCCGGCGAGCAAGGCATCCGCAGTGATCGTCATCTCCGGTGCCATGGTCGCCTCTCTGGCGCTTCCAGCCACCGCAGCCACGCCGGTCGCCAAGGCCCCGGCCGCAGTGCCGGTTGCTCTCGCGGCAGTTGTCGCTGCAGTACCTACGGCCGCCCAAGCACCGCTGGTTCCCCGGGCCTTCGGCGACATCGGTTTCAAGGGTGTCGTCAAGCCCAAGTTCGTGCCGCCACCCGAGCTTGTTCGCGACGCCGCCGTCGTTGTCAGTCGCTCGACCACCCGCGCCCCCATTTCGTCAATCACCGGTGGTGCCCTCGGGATCGCTGCCAGCCTGGCCGGCATCTACTACGTCTGGGGCGGTACCACCACTGCCGGCTTCGACTGCTCCGGTTTCACCCAGTACGTCTTCAACAAGCTGGGCATCAGCATTCCCCGCACGGCTGCGGAGCAGCAACAGGCACTGATGCCAGTGTCCGATCCACGACCGGGTGACCTCGTCTTCTTCGGCTCACCGGCCTACCACGTGGGCATCTATGCCGGCAACGGCATGATGTGGGACGCCCCGCACAGCGGTGCAGCGGTTGCGCTTCGCGCCGTGTGGTCGTCCAACCCGACATACGGTCGCCCCTGACCGATCACCAGCGTAGGAACAGACCTACGCTGGTTCGTGCCAGGCGGCACGATCAGGAACTTCGTCTTTATGGCGCACTAAGCGATAGGGCCCCTTTTTCGTGGGCATAGTTCGACAAGCAGTTGGTCGACGCCGGGACCTGACCCGAAAATGAAGGTCACGAGTCGGGTCTGAGTACGCGTCAAGCGGTACGGATCGCTTGACGTTGCAGGGGGTTTGGGGTTCAGGCGGCGGCTTCGAGGGTGACCTTGTAGCCGAGGGCTTGGAGTTCGCGGACGTGGTTATGCTTCTTGCGGTTGAGGTTGACCCGGGAGTCGTAGTAGTCGGGTCCGAGGTCGCGAAAGTGGGTGTTGTTGTCGCTGAGCAGGTGCCAGGCGATGACCAGGATGGATCGGCCGACCGCGACAATGGCTCGTTTCTTGCCGCGTCGACGCGCGATCCGGCGGTACCGCTCGCCCAGGAAGGTATCGGTGCGCCCCGCGTTGACAGCGGCGTCGCCCAGAACCCTCGCCAGGTAGCGGTTCCGTGCCCGGTGGCACCGTTGCCTTTCTTACGCCCGGCTGATTCCTTGACGCCTGGGGCGTACTTGGCCCAGGACGAAAGGTGGGCAGGGGTCGGGAAGCGGGTCATGTCCACGCCGATCTCGGCGATGATCACCGCGGCGGCGGTGGCTCCGATCCCGGGGATCTCAGCCAGGCGGGCCACCGCCTGCGCGAAAGGGACCAACTCTTGCTCGGTTCGTTGTTGCACAGCCTCGATGTCAGCGCTGAGCGCTGGTTTTCGCAGCGAAGCCAGAGGCTGTTGCAGACCCGTCATGGCGATATGGCCTGCGGTGAACTGACACGCGGGCAGGCGCCGCTGGGTGCCGAGCGTGAACGAATACAGCTCTGCGGTGGTGATCTTGCGTGAGATGGATGAGCGGTGCAGCCCTCTGCTTGACCAGGTGGGTGAACGCGGCCGCGATCGCACTATCTGCGCTGGTCGAGGTTCCGACAGGCAACCCGGAGTGTTTGTCCCAGGACGTCGCCCTGGCCGAAGTCAGCGCCGCTGCTGCGGCTGCCGAAAGTTCGGCTTAACGTTTCATTAGGGTTCCGTTAGGATTCCAGTGAGGGTCTGTGGCTACTGACATTGACACCGATACCTCAACGGAGGGGACTGGCAGTTGTAGGGCTGCCCGGTCCCCTTCGTCATGTCAGGGCACGAACCCGTACTCATGAGCGATGCAGCGGTAGATCGGCTGGCTGTCTGCACAGCCGAGCTCTGCTGGCTACTCCAGGGAAGCGCCAGCGACAAGATGTAACCGTCCAGGGGCGTCCGCAGTCTTTGCGTACACGGTTGGCTGCCTGGGGGTCGTAGCGGCCATCGCGGTGGTTCTCAGCGACACAGCGGGCCAGGGCAGTGGGTGCCGGCATATGAGACCCAGAGGCGACATGATCGCCGGCTAACGAACGACGATCCGCGGTGGACTCGACGGTGGTGCGAGGGCCCCTATTTCACCGGAGCCGACTCAGTGTTAACGATGTTGGTGAAGGTCAGTTGCTCACAGAGTGCCCCCGGCAGGATTTGAACCTGCGACCTACCGCTTAGGAGGCGGTTGCTCTATCCCCTGAGCTACGAGGGCGGGGCGGGTCTGGATCCCATGCAGGAAGCGGACGCGGCTGCCTATTCTGGCAGGGGGTTGGTCGGTCGTGCTCGTTGGGCTGGATCTGAGCACCGAGTTGTAATGCGGTGTTGGTAGCGACGCATCCACCTCAGAGGTTCGTTAGCCTGCAGTGGTGAGTCAGATTGAGCACGATCCCGCCCAGCAGCCGACTGTTGAATCCTCCGGTCTGACGCGCTCCGCCCCTGAGCCTGAACCCGAGTCTGCTGGCGGCGAGCCGCGTGAAGACCGAGTTGCAGCGGCCGTACGTGGCTGGCAGCAGCATCTGGTGGGCCTGGGAGGTCGCAACACGTTGCTGTGGTACCGCGATCTGCCATCGGGAACCCTCGAGCTGACCACGGCACACCCTGGCGGCATGGCGATGCTGTTGGCCGGCCGGCCGACCAAGCTCTCCGACCTGGTGCGCGAGCCGACAGCTCTGGAGGAGGCCCGCCGGCG
>PMJN01000062.1 GCA_003157445.1 Micrococcales bacterium | reverse complement strand
ACGGACGTACTCGTCATCGGTGATCGACGAACCGATACCAGCGCCGGTCTGGACGTAGACCTCGTGGCCGTTGCGCACAAGCTCATGCACGCCAGAGGGTGTGATGGCCACCCGGCCCTCGTTGTCCTTGATTTCGCGCGGAATTCCGACCTTCACGGTTATCCACATCCTTTGCCGGTGCACCACCGCCGAGGCAACCTCATTGTCGCGTCGATCGGCCGCCCGAAGGCGTGCATTCCGAGTCTAATCGCCCCTGATTAGGCGAGCACGCGGGGCCGCAGGTCATCGGCCGGCGGCAACCAGGACGCTGGGTTCGCCTCAACTTGCTCACCGCTGCGAATGTCCTTCACGGAGTTACTGCTCTGATCGCCGGACGCCGGGAACCACACGAACGGTATGCCGCGTCGCTGCGCGAACATGATCTGCTTGCCAAACTTGGCGGCCACCGGCGCAACCTCACACGCGATACTGCGTCGGCGTAGTGCAGCGGCAACAGCCATCCCCTGCGCTCGGTCGCTCTCATCGGCCAGAGCCACCAGGACACACGAGGGCGTCGAGCGACTGGCCGACAGAGTGGGCATGGTCTTGGCCAGCAGCCGAGACAGGCCGATGGAGATGCCGACTCCTGGATAGGTGGTGCGACCATCCGAGGCCAGCGCGTCGTAGCGACCACCTGAGCAGATCGAGCCGTACGACTCGGACCCGATCAGCTGGGTCTCGTAGACCGTGCCGGTGTAGTAGTCCAGCCCGCGGGCGACCTTCAAATCGGCAACCATGAGCCCTGAGGCGTGTTCGGCCCCGACCCGAATCACGGCCGCCAGTTCGGCGAGGCCCTCAGTGAGGGTCTCATGCTGCACGCCAAGGGCTTGTACCTGCTCAACGAAGCTTTCGTCCGGCGTGTTGATCTGGGCCAGGGCAAGTGCGGCCTTAGCCTGCTCGGCGCTCGCGCCCGCGGCGACCATGGACTGCAGGACCGCGTCCGGGCCGATTTTGTCAAGCTTGTCCACGATTCGCAGCATCGCCTGGACGTCGGTGATCCCGATGCCGAGGTAGAACCCCTGCGGGATCTTGCGGTTGTTGACCTGGATCCGAAACGGACCGATCGGCAGCTTGCTGAACGCGTCGGCGATCACCAAAGGCAGCTCGGCCTCGTACTGGGGGGCCAGCTCGCCTACGTCGACAATGTCGATGTCGCACTGGGTGAACTCGCGATAGCGACCTTCCTGCGGGCGCTCACCGCGCCATACCTGTTGAATCTGGTAGCGGCGGAATGGGAAGGTCAGCTTCCCTGCATTCTCCAGGACATACCTGGCGAACGGCACGGTCAGGTCGAAGTGGAGGCCGAGCTTCGGGTCGCGGGACGAGGCGTCCGAACCGGCCGCAAGCCGGCTGATCGCGTAAATCTCCTTGTCGGTGTCCTCACCCTGGCTGGAAAGGCGCTCGATTGGCTCCACCGCCCGGGTCTGAATCGAGGCAAAACCGTGCAGCTCGAACGTCTCGCGAATAACGTCCTGGAAGTGCTGCTCGATGATGCGTTCACTGGGCAACCACTCCGGGAAGCCACTGATTGGGCGGACTTTGCTCACGTGCCCAATCCTCGCAGGTACGGGTTCGTGGCGCGTTCGCGTTCCATCGTCGTTGCCGGACCATGCCCTGGCAGCACAAGAACATCGTCGGACAGCGGTAGCACCACGTCGCGAAGGCTGCGGTTCATGGCGGCCCCATCCCCACCCGCAAGGTCCGTGCGACCGACAGAGCCTGCGAACAGAACGTCCCCTGACAGCAGCGTCGACCCCAGGTCTGTTTCGCTTGAAATGCCCTCTGGCACCTCGGGCAGAGCGAACATTACTGATCCCTCCGTGTGGCCGGGCGCGTGCAGCACCCGCAGGTCGAGACCGGCAATCGTCAGCTTCTGGCCGTGGGTCAGGCTGACCACATCGGTGGGCTCCTGCCAGTTGGCCTTCTGGCCAAACTGCCGTTCGAACATGGCGATCAGCTCAGGTCCCACCGCTGACAGGGGGTCTGCCAGGCGGTAACGATCCTCGCCGTGAATGTATGCCGGCACGCCTGCAGAGGCACACACCGGCGTCACGGAATACACATGGTCGAAGTGTCCGTGGGTGAGCAGCACGGCCGCAGGCCTGAGCCGGTGCTCGAGAAGGAGCTCGGCCAGCTGGTCGGTGACACCGACGCCGGGGTCGACAACCAAACACTCCTCCCCCGCAGCGGGTGCCAGGATGTAACAGTTGGTGCCGGCGACAACGGCCGGGAATCCGATGGTCAACACGCTCGTGAGCCTAACCGTCGCGGACTCATGACCCTGCCACCGTGTTCCTGCGTGCGGCCCGCCTAGACTGAGCAACGGCCTCATGTGCCCCCAGAGCCAGCGTTTTCACCCACTGTCGGAAGGAGTGCCCAGTTGTCGCCTCACGCCCGCGATAGACGCCGCGACGAGAAGCGCCAGTCTGCGCTGGCGCAGCACAAGACTGACTCCAGGCGAAACAGGCAGGTCCTTGCTATTGCGCTGATCTTGGTCCTCGTCGTGGGTGGGATCGTGGGACTCAGCTATGCACTGAAGAAGGACAGTACGACCCCAGTAACCGCGCTGGTCGCTGGGTGTGTTTCCCAGCCCGCGGTTCCCACCGACAAACGAAGCGGCACCTTGCCCGACAAGAAGACCGCGGCCGGCAAGACGTTCATCGCAACGGTCGCCACGAACTGCGGTGTCATCACAATGGAGCTCAACGGCACGAAGGCTCCACAGACCGTAGCCTCGTTTCTTGGCCTGGCCAAGAGCGGCTACTGGGCCGACAGCCCGTGTCACCGACTGACCACAGGGGCCCCCCTATTCGTCCTGCAGTGCGGCGACCCGACCGGCAGCGGCAACGGCACCCCCGGATACGGCTTTGGCGTTGAGAATGCGCCGCCCAACTTCATCTATCCGGCGGGCACGCTGGCCATGGCACGCACCCAGGACCCCAATAGCAACGGTGGCCAGTTCTTCATCGTTTACAAGCAGAGCACGATAAGCGACCCGACCGGCTACTCGATCTTCGGCAAGATCACCTCCGGTTTGGATATTGTCAACAAGATTGCGGCAGCCGGAGCAACACAGCCGGATGTCAACCAGAACACCGCGCCGTTGCAGCCCATCAGCATCCTCGCGGTGAATGTCACCCAGAAGAAGGCCTGACAGTGACCGAGCAGATGCCCGAGAGCCACCCCGCA
>PMJN01000205.1 GCA_003157445.1 Micrococcales bacterium | reverse complement strand
AATGGCAACGTCCGGGACGGTGAGGCCAAGCTCGGCCAGACGGTCTTCGACAGCTGACACGGCCTATGCTTTCTCTCGCTTGAGGTAAGCGACCAAACCGTTACTATCCGGACCTGTCACAACCTGCACGAGCTCATAGCCGTCCTCGCCCCACTGGTCGAGGATCTGCTTGGTGGCGTGCGAGATCAGTGGAACGGTTGCGTACTCCCAGGTAGCCATGCAAGCAGCCTAGACCGGGATGAAACAGAGCCCGCATGACCATCGCGACCGGCACTGACTCCTGCCCCTGGGCACCCTGGCCCCCTAGGCTCTTGGGTATGGCACCAGACGCGGGGGCGATCCGCGACATCGACTGGGACGGCGTGCGACTGCACATCGTCACCGGCAAGGGGGGTACCGGCAAAACGACTGTCGCCGCCGCCCTGGCCCTGGCCCTAGCCGCCGACGGCAGGCGGGTCCTGCTGGCCGAGGTCGAGGGACGCCAGGGCATCAGCCAGACCTTTGACGTCACCCCGCTGGGTTTGACGGAGGTCCGCATCGCGCACGCCGCCAACGGCGGTGAGGTCTTCGGGCTCTCAGTGGACGCCAAGGCAGCCCTGCTGGAATACCTTCAGATGTACTACAAGCTCGGTCGTGCCGGCGGGTTGCTCGAAAAATTCGGCGCCATCGACTTCGCCACGACGATCGCGCCCGGCGTGCGCGATGTCCTGCTTACCGGCAAGGTTTATGAGGCGGTCCGCCGCCGCAGGGACCACCGGGCCAAGGGGCCCGGCGCTGCACCCGCCTACGACGCCGTCGTGGTAGACGCCCCACCTACCGGCCGGGTGGTGCGCTTCCTGAACGTCAATCACGAGGTCGCAGATCTGGCCAAGGTCGGTCCGATCCGATCCCAGGCCGACTCGATCACGGCAATGCTGAAATCTCCCCAGACGGCTGTGCACCTGGTGACCCTGCTCGAGGAGATGCCGGTCCAAGAGACCGTCGACACCATCGCTGAGCTGAGAGCCACCGGTATGCCGATCGGTGGCGTTGTCGTCAACCAGATGCGTGAGGAGATCCTGACCCTGGACGTCCTTGAGGCGGCTGCCCACGGAGGGATCTCTCGCGAAGACGTCGCGGCAGACCTCACCCGGGTCCACGTGCGGGCCACCAACGCCCTCGTCAACGGTCTTTTGACAGAGGCCAGGGACCATGCCGAGCGGGTCGCCCTCGAGCGCGACGAGGCCACAGTCGTCGCGGCTCTGGGCCGGCCGACCTACCGGTTGCCGTCACTGTCTGAAGGCGTCGACGCAAACGGCATCCGCGAGCTGGCGGAGACGCTCAAGGCCCAGGGGATGGCGTGATGGTGCCCGTGCTGGACGTCGACGCTCTGATCGGCGACCCACAGACCCGCATCATCGTGTGCTGCGGCGCCGGAGGTGTGGGCAAGACGACCACCGCGGCAGCGTTGGGGTTGCGGGCGGCCGAGTCCGGCCGTCGAGTCGTCGTCTTGACCATCGATCCCGCCCGACGCCTGGCCCAGTCCCTGGGCCTGACCACTTTGGACAACACGCCCAGACCGGTCAAAGGCATCGACGACACCCTCGGCGGTTCTCTGGACGCGATGATGCTGGATATGAAGCGGACCTTCGATGATGTCGTTGAGGCCCATGCCACCGCTGAGAAGGCCGAGCAGATCCTGGCCAACCCGTTCTACCAGGCAGTCTCGAGCTCCTTCGCCGGAACTCAGGAGTACATGGCGATGGAAAAGCTCGGCCAGCTCAGGCTCGAGGCAGACCGCGACCCGGACAACCCGCGCTGGGACCTCATCGTCGTCGACACGCCCCCGTCCCGTTCGGCCCTGGACTTCCTAGACGCTCCCAAACGTCTCGGGTCCTTCCTAGACGGCCGCTTCATCCGGCTGCTGGCCGCCCCTGCCAAGGCAGGCGGCCGCGCGTACCTCAAGGTGTTCAGTGCCGGTGTGAACGTCGCCACCAAGACGCTCACCAAGGTGCTGGGCGGTCAGATGCTCAGTGACGTCCAGACCTTCGTCGCCGCCCTGGACACGATGTTCGGCGGGTTTCGCAAGCGCGCGGATCATACGTATGCGCTGTTGAGCGACCGTATGACCACATTCATCGTGGTCGCCGCTCCCGAACGCGACGCATTGCGCGAAGCCTCATATTTCGTGGACCGCCTCGATGAGGAGCAGATGCCTCTGGCCGGTCTCGTGGTCAACCGCATGTATCGCGTCTCCGCACCGGGTCTGTCGGCTGCCCGAGCACTTGGAGCGGCCGAAGCGCTCGACGACGAAGACAGCGGTGGCCCATCCGGTGACGCTTCCCCAAAGGACCCAGGGCGCACACCCATCACCCAGGGGCTCTTGCGGATGCACGCGATTCAAGCCGAGATCGCGGCCCGGCACGAGTCATTAGCCAAGAGGTTTGTCGCCGGGCACCCTGGCATACCGATGGTGGAAGTGCCTGCAGCCTCTGGGGACATCCACGATCTGGTGGGTCTGCGCCTGGTGGGCAATGCGCTCGCAGGAAGCTGACCCTGCCACGACTGGGGCTCTGCAGACGGCGAGCGTCAGCCCGGGAAAGAACTGGTGGGACCGGGTCAGGAAGCGGTGCGTTCCTGACGCATCCGGTCGGCCTCGAACAGTGCACGCCATGATGTGACACCCGGCCTGCGCTTGAGCAGTGCCCGACGCTCGCGCTCCGTCATCCCGCCCCAGACACCGAACTCGGTGCGATTGTCCAGCGCGTCGGCCAGACATTCGGCGATGACCGGGCAGCTCATACAGACCTGCTTGGCTTGCTGCTGGGCTGCCCCCCGGACGAACAGAGCATCTGGCTCAGCCTCGATGCAGGATCCCTGCAACGCCCACTGGTCGACCCATGTGTAGTGCCCTGTTGAGACATCTTCTCGATGCGTCATGGTGAGTGACATGCTGACCTCCCCTGAGAAATCCGTGCCATGCGGTGTGCCGGACAAGGTCGCTCGCTTTATGTCTCAAACGATATGGAGTGACGGATTTGACGGATATGGCGCTTTGGAGTAGTTCTGGGCAACCGAAGTAACTAGTCACTTTTCTTCGGGACGTGCCATCGATGTACGTCCGCGGCTACCCTTGGCCCATGCCTGAACGCCGCGCAAACTTCGCGAAAATCATGAGCCTGCTTGGAGCCCTCGTAGCGACCTCCGTCGTCCTGGGCTTGCTTGGAGCCGGGCTGATGATGCCCACGGTGGCGGCCACCGGGGCCGCCGCTCGCAAAGGGGTCAGCATCTTTGACGCGCTCCCCGGCGAGTTCACCCAGAACCCGCTGTCCGAGCAGTCCCGCATCTTGGCCTCCGACGGCTCACTGATCGCTACCCCATACGACGAGAACCGCATCATCGTGCCGCTCTCCCAGATTGCCCCGGTCATGCGACAGGCCCAGGTTGCCATCGAGGACAGCCGTTTCTACGAGCATGGCGGCGTCGACCCCCAGGGCGTCGGCCGCGCCCTCCTTTCCAACCTGCGGGGCGGCAGCACCCAGGGCGCGTCGACCTTGACCCAGCAATACGTCAAGATCACGTTGCAGGAGAACGCCCTGCGCAACCAGGACCCCGTGGCCGCACAGGCTGCCACCACCAGGAGTTACACGCGCAAGCTTCAGGAGCTCAAGTACGCGGTCACGCTGGAAAGGACCGAGACCAAGGACCAGATCCTGCAGGGGTACCTCAACCTCGTCTACTACGGCGGCCAGGCCTACGGTGTCGAGGCCGCAGCCCGCCACTTCTTCGGTGTGAAGGCTTCCCAGCTTAATCTTCAGCAGGCCGCGACTCTTGCCGGTCTCGTTCAGGCCCCCAGCGCGACCGACCCGATCAGAGACCCGGCCAAGGCGCTTACCAGACGCAATGTCGTGCTCGACCGGATGCACACCCTGAAGCTGATCACCACCACAGCCTGGCAGAACGCCCGGCATTCCCCGATGGAGCTCCACTCGCTGCCGGCACAGAACTCCTGCGCCCTCTCTCCGTACCCCTACTTCTGCAACTACATCAAGCAGTGGCTGCTGCAGGACCCTGCGCTGGGCGCAAATACCGCAGCACGCACCAAGCGAATCAACGGGGGCGGGCTAACCATCCAGACAACGCTCGACCCCAAGATTCAGGCGAACGCCCAGCAGAAGATCAATGCCCAGGTCCCTCCGGGCAGTCAGATGAACGGGACTGACATCGGAGCCGCGGCCGCGGTCATTGAGCCAGGTACCGGCGACGTCCTGGCGCTGGCACAGAACACGACTTATGCCTTGACCACCTCCCCTGGCAAGACCTCGGTGGACTATGCGGTCGACTCCAAGTACGGCGGCTCCGGGGGCTTCGCGTTCGGCTCGACCGCCAAGATGTTCGCGGTCGCCACCGCGCTCACCTCCGGCATGCCGATCGACTCGATCATCTACGCGCGCCCGGCCGACGCCACGACGCCGGCGCTCTTCTACCACAACGACTACCCTCAAGGCGACAAGTGCGCTGTGGCCTATGGGGCACCTCCGTGGGCGGTTCGAAACGACGAGGGCTCGACGTCAGGCAATATCAGCCTGACCGACGCGACGGCGCTCTCGGTCAACACCGCGTTCGCCGGACTGGTGGCTAGGCTCGGCGCCTGCAACGTCCGGGACATGATGACCAACCTCGGCCTGCACCAGGGTGGCAATGGCCGGCCAATCAGCATGAAGAGCAACGGCAAGTCCACTGGCCCGTCCGCGATCACGCTGGGTTCAGACAGCGTCGCTCCCCTGACGTTGGCCTCGTCCTACGCCGCCATCGCCTCGGGCGGCATCTACTGTGTGCCCTCCCCAGTACTCACCATCACCACCAGCGACAACAAACTGCTCCCAGCCCCTGCAGGCCAGTGCCACAAGGCACTCACGCCCAGCGTGGCCAATGGCGTTGCACAGATCCTCAAGACGGTACTCACCAGGGGCACCGCCGCCGCTGTGGGAGGCCTTTCCGATAAACGCCCG
>PMJN01000015.1 GCA_003157445.1 Micrococcales bacterium | reverse complement strand
GGCGTGCTTGAGCATTTGGTGGCAAACGCCGGTTTGGAGTTTGCTCTTGGCGAATCGGCATTCCAACACGGCAACATGGCCGAGGTTTGGCCGTTGACCCCTAGCATCTCGGCGGCGCGATCGTCACTGTTCGTCAATGACCGAATTTTTAGCGCTACCAAAGATTTCGACACTGGCGAACACTCACGAACGTCGGCGAAATCTGCGGCGTTGCTACACGTATTGCTACGCGAATCACCGCGTCTCAGGAGACAGCCCCCGCGCCCCAGGGCCCCGGCAAAGTCAGGTCATGCCGAGGATCTCCAATGATCTTGATGGTTCGCGGGCGGTCCAGCGGATGCCTGCGGCGATGTTGGTGTGACCGTTCAGGCGTAGGGCGCTGATGGCGAGGTTGCGCAGGCTGGCCATGACGTGTGGCCCGGCGCCGGTTCGAACTTGGCTCCTGTCCTCGTCGTAGACCACGTCACGGACCCAGTGCAGCCGGTTCTCGATCTGCCAGTGCCCACGGATGAATCCGGCCAGTTCCTCGGGGCTGGCCTGTTCTGGGGTGAGGCTGGTGATGCAGTGTGCGATTTCCTTGGTGGCGCGCTGGCCGTCCAGTCCGCCGATGTCGCGACGGATACGGAAGACCTGGGCTGCGTGGGGAAAGCTGATCTGGGACTGGTCGGTGACGGGTGTGGCCCGGGTTGTCCGCTGCTCGGTGCGCCCGTGGCCGCGGTCGAAGGCGATGTGCTCGGGGGCGAAGTCGCCGGCCGGGCCGGACAGCACCCGCCTGCAGGCGCCCAACAGGGTCGGCTGGTTCCCTTTGACGGTCAGCACGTAGTCGGCGCCCCGGTCGGCGACCAGGTGCCGGGCGGTCTCACGCTGGGTATGGAGAGCATCGGCCGTGACGACGACGCCCGTCAGATCCAAACCGGCCAATAACGGTGCCAGCTCAGGGATTTCGTTGGTCTTGGCTGCAATCTCACGTTGGGCGAGGACGACTGCGGTGTCGTGGCTGACCGCCGAGAGCAGGTGCACCTGGGAGCCGTCGGGTCGCCACGCCCCGCGGACCACCTTGCCGTCCACGGCGATCGCCGGCCGCGCCCCGTCTGCTCGGACGCCGCCCTGCTGGGCTATCCACCCGCAGATCACCGCGTCGAGCAGCTCGGCGTCGAATGCTTGGATCGTGCGCCGCAGAGTCGCTTCATGCGGTGCCACGAACCGGCACTGCAGTTGGTGCCAGCGGGCACCAACCACCTCAAGGACCCACTGCGGTGCGTCGCCGGCCCACTCCCCGATCGCCGCAAATGACCGCGCACCGCAGATCACCGCCACCGCCGCGATGGCCAGAATTGCCTGGACGTGGTGTCGAATCCCACGAGGATGGCGGGGGTCGCGAACCGCAGCGAAGCGGGCCAACAAGTCCTGAAACGAGTCCTCGGTCAAAGGCGGGCAAGGCATGGCACACTGAAACGGCAACGGGGCCCCCAGGGCTGCGGTGATCTGTGGAAGGACCACCCGTCCTACCGGGGCCTCGTTGCCTTTCCAGCCCGACACGCCGACTCCCCGACGCCGCCTACGTCACACGAGCCACGTCACTATGACTTTGCCGACCCCCTGCCTCGCCGTGGTGCCGTATCTGCTGGATTCATACCAGCGAAGAGCATCGTCACCCTGTGTCTGTCCAACAACAGGTTGGGCCTGGCCCAAAGGCTGGACCTGCCCAGACCTGAGAATGCCCATCAGGTGGCCTCGGCGCTGATGCCCTCACTGCTGAGGGAGAAGCCCGACGCCGTGATCATCATCGGCTTTGAAGACAACAAGGGCGACAGCCTGCCTGCACTGGAGGCACTGACCACCGCGCTGCACTCGCTCAGCATGCCGATCCATGACCGGCTGGTTGTCCGGAACGGACGGTGGCGGTCGCTCGAATGCGAGAACCTGAATTGTTGCCCTGCAGAGGGAAGCCCGGTACCCGAACCGGCAGATGTGCCCGGCGTGATCAGTGAGTTTGTAGGCCAAGGGGTGTCACCTCACCCCGACCGGGAGTCCCTCGCCAGACAGGTCGAAGCAGGACCTCAGGCCGCGGCATTTGCCAGCTTCATGCGGTCGAGGCAGGAGGCCGGTGAAGGCCCTGCAGTTCCCCGGGCCGAACTGTTCGCCGCATGGCCTCGGATCCTTGATCCGGATGGACCAGTCATCACTGTTGAGGACGCTGCCCTGGCTGCAATGTCGTTGCTGGACATCGAGGTCCGGGCCGCCCTCGTCGCCTGGCTCTGCCCGGGCACCCTGCCTCTGGACGAACTCGGCAAAGAGTGTTTACCCCTGCTTTCAGCCCTCGAAAGGGGCGGGTGGGTGGTTGGTACCGGCCAGGCGTCAACGGGCCCGAAAAGCGGGGTGCCGCACCGTCTAATAGTGCTCTGCGCGATGCTTCCCGACCATTTGGCTGCCCCTGCATTGTCGGTTCTGGCTTCGGTCACGTGGTGGCTCGGTGACGGCGCTCTAGCGCGGGTTGCACTGGCCCGGGCACTGCGCTGTGACCCCGCCTACCGGCTTGCCCTGCTGCTGGAGCAGATGGTTGATCTGGCCATCCGTCCTGGTCGCTAGCCCCCACATTCCCCGAAGCACCTGGTCCGCTGC
>PMJN01000465.1 GCA_003157445.1 Micrococcales bacterium | reverse complement strand
TCTCAGTTCCAGGCCTTTGGTAGTTACCGGGTCCGAGAGGGCTTGGCGTTGTTCATTGCTTCGGCAACCTGTGATGGTTGAGGTTTGATTTGGCCGGCCTCATGGGAGGTGCGGCAACCATCGGTCAAGAGGCCGTGTCCTGGGGGTCGGTCAGGTGGCGACGACAGTGTTGAGGTCTCGGCGGGGTCGTGTTGTTGCGATTGCAACGGTAGCGGTCAGTCTCTTGCTGCTTGCCTGCCTGGGAACAGTGACCTCAGAGACGACCGTCGGGCACTTGGCGCTGAAGTCGGCCCAGAGCCTGGGCAAGGCACCGTCCGGTGCTGTGCTCCGGCCCCCCGCCACTTCTACGAGGCGGACCGCCGGTACGACTGCGGCGGCACTCGAGGTGTCTCCGGCCAACCTGGCCGTCAATGTCGCGCCTGACGCTCTTGTCACAGTTAGGGCGTCGTCGGGCAAGTTGGGTGCCGTGAGACTGGTCGATGACAGGGGCCACCAGGTCGCGGGGCAGAGCGGTGCGGGCGATATCGCGGGCAATATCTGGACGAACAGTGAGCTGCTGCGCCCCTCGGCGGCGTACACCTTCACGATCGCAGCGATCGGGCCTGACGGCATGGCGACATCTACCAAGTCGACTTTTCGGACTCTGACGCCCGCGATCAGTGCGACCTACACCGTGAGCCCTGGTGGGGTTGTCGGGGTTGGCATGCCGGTGATGGTCGTGTTCGACACTGCTGTCAGCGGCAAGGCCGCCAAGGCTGAGGTCGAGAAGCGCGTCACGCTCACCACAGTTCCATCCCAGGTGGGCTCGTGGGGCTGGCTGGATGACCGACAGCTGATGTGGCGGCCCAAGGACTATTGGCTTGCAGGCACTAAGGTCAGCGTGAGGGCAGCGCTGCACGGCGTGCAGACCGGGGACAACAAGTGGGTCACGACCGATAGCGGGACCAGCTTCACCGTGGGTTCATCCATGATCAGCAATGTGGACACTCGTGCGCACACTCTCACGGTTCGCCGCGATGGCGCGCTCATCCGCACGTTCCCGGTAAGCACCGGTCGACCCGGGCCGGACACAGAGACCCGCAACGGCATCAAGGTCATCATCGAGCGCGCCCCCGTGGTCGTGATGGACTCAGCGACGGTGGGCATTCCCGTGGGTAATCCCAACTACTACAAGATCACCACGAACTGGGACTTGAGGTTGACCTGGACGGGGGAGTACATCCACTCCGCGCCGTGGTCGGTCGGGGCACAGGGCAATACGAACGTTTCGCATGGATGTACCAACATGGCCCCTGCCGATGCGCAGTGGATGTTCAACAACTCCAAGGTGGGTGACGTGGTTACCTTCACGGGATCCTCCCGGGTGTTCCAACCCACCGAGGGCATCGGTGTCTGGGTCTATGACTACGCGGGGTGGATGGCCCGCAGCGCGCTGTCTTGAGACTGTGGTGTTCAGTCCCAGCCGAGCTCGTGAAGCCTGTCGTCGTCGATACCGAAGTGGTGGGCGATCTCGTGCACCACGGTGACAGCGACTTCGTAGCGGACCTGCTCACCTGTGGTGCACATCCGAAGGGTTGGCCCCCGGAAGATCGTGATCCGGTCAGGCAGTGCGCCAGCGGCCCAGCCCCCATCTCGCTCGGTCAGTGGCGTGCCGTCATAGATTCCGAGCAGTTCCGGATCATCTGGGGCAGGTTCGTCCTCAACCAGGAACACCACGTTGTCCATCAGGGCGAGCAGTTTGGCCGGGACGGCGTCCAGTGCGTCCCCGACCGCTTCGTCGAACTCCTGCGTCGTCAGTGCCAGCACACCTGCCACCTTGGCACGATGAGGCCATGAATCGTGATCCCCGACGCGAGACAATGGCCCGATGAGAGTGAGCGTGCGCGTCAAGCCCGGAGCATCCAAGACCAAGGTCGGCGGACAGTATGGCCAGGTGTCACCTGATCAGGGCGCAGTCCTGATCGTCTTTGTGGCCCAGCGTGCCGTGGACGGGGCGGCAACGGAGGGTCTCCTGAAGGCCGTCGCCAAGGCTTTCGGTCTGCACCGGGCCGATGTGCAGCTGGTCAAGGGGTTGACCAGTCGGACGAAGGTGCTGGAGCTGCGTGGCGAGGAGCAAAGCCTGGCAACTCGTCTGGCCGAGCTGTTGGCCAGCTGAGCCAACTCAATGGGGTCAGGCTGGACCCGGATTCGGCCCTTCCTCGTGGCTGGCGTAGGCATCGGTCTCAGGACGCTCATCGGCGCCACCGTGCAACTGTCCTACCCAGTCCTTCTCGCCCTCGTCCTGGCCGCCGGAGTCCTGTTCGGTCTCGATCGCCTCGCGGGCGGAGCCGTCGTGGGCAGCGGCGGCCAGCTCGGCTGGGGTCACTGGTGGAACACCGGCGGTGAAGTAGAAGCTCGAGATCTTGGCCTGCAGACGCTCCCGGAGGGTGTGTTTCTTTTCTAGCCCGTTCGCGTCGACGGTCGCGCTCAGTTCGCGGGGCGCCGGTGACTCTTGCTGTACCAGCTTCCAGCGCTCGAGCTCGTGCATCGGCTCGTGAACCTCGAAGAATCTGCCCTCTGCTGTGCGCACTATGCGTCCGGTCTCGGTGCCGTGCAGTACGCGATCGCGATCTCGACGCTGCAGGCTCATGCAGATCCGCTTGGTCACCCAGTAGGCCAGTGGCGGGACCACCAGCACAGCGACCCGCAGCGTCTGGGTGATCTCGTTGATGGACAACCCCAGCTTGATGGCAATCAGGTCATTGCCGGCCGCTATGAACAAGACCAGGTAGAAGCTGATGGCCATGGCACCCAGCCCGGTGCGGGTCGGGGCGTTGCGTGGACGATCCAGGAGGTGATGTTCGCGCCTGTCGCCTGTGACCCAGGACTCGAGGAATGGGTAGGCCCCGGCGATGGTGTAGAGCAGCGGCATCACCACCAGTGAGGGAATGAACACGTTCAGGCTGAGGGGATGCCCGAAGAGATTGAACTCGAAGAAGCCGGGAAACAGCCGCAGCGCCCCGTCGGCGAAACCCATGTACCAGTCGGGCTGTGAGCCGGCGGTGATCTGCGACGGGTTATAGGGGCCGTATAGCCAGATGGGGTTGATGGTGACTAGCGCGCCCATCAAGGCCGTGATGCCAAAGACGACGAACAGGAAGCCGCCAGCCTTGGCCATGTACACCGGCATGAAGGGGTACCCGACCACGTTGTCGTTCGTCCTGCCCGGGCCGGGGTACTGGGTGTGTTTGTGAACCGCCACCAGCACGATGTGGGCCGTGAACAGCCCGATGATGACTGCCGGTAGCAGCAGCACGTGAATAGTGAAAAGGCGCGGGATGATCGCCTCTCCGGGGAACGCGCCGCCGAAGAGGAAGTAGGCCATGTAGGAGCCGATTACGGGGACAGACTGGATGAAGCCCTCAGCCGCCCGCAGGCCGGTGCCCGAGAGCAGGTCGTCAGGCAGGGAGTACCCGGTGAAGCCCTCATT
>PMJN01000271.1 GCA_003157445.1 Micrococcales bacterium | reverse complement strand
GGTTCGGGCACCTGGCTGATCGACCCCATTGCCTGCCCCGACCTGTCTGCACTTGGTGATGTCCTCTCAGAGGTCGAGTGGATCCTGCATGCTGCGACCCAGGACCTGCCCTGTCTTGCCGAGGTCGGTATGCGTCCGACGCGCCTGTTTGACACCGAGCTCGGGGGGCGCCTCGTGGGCCTGCCACGAGTGGGCCTGGCTGCGGTCGTCGAGCACTATCTCGGCCTCACCCTTGCCAAGGAGCACTCAGCGGTCGACTGGTCGACCAGACCCCTGCCGGAGCCCTGGTTGCGTTACGCCGCCCTGGACGTCGAGGTGCTCGTTCAGGTCCGAGATCTTATGGCAGAGGACCTGGCCAAACAGGACAAGATGAGCTGGGCCGAGCAGGAGTTCGACGCGCTCACCAGGTTCACGGGTCCCCCAGTGCGGCTCGAGCCATGGCGTCGCACCTCAGGGCTACACAAGGTCCGTAACCGCCGTGGCGCCGCCATGGTACGCGAGCTGTGGCAGACCCGAGACGCCATCGCCATCGACAAGGACATTGCGCCAGGGCGGATCATGCCGGACGCCGCGCTGGTTGATCTGGCCCTGCTCTCGCCCAAGACCGATGCCGAGATCAGCCCTGTAGGGGCAGCAAAGATCTCTCGGTTGGTGCGCCGTTACCAGCCAGAGTGGCTTGCCGCCCTTGAGCGGGCCCGGCAGTTGCCTGAGGTCGATCTTCCCGCACTGACCGTGCACTCGGACGGTCCGCCACCGGCAAGAGCCTGGGCAGACCGCGATCCGGTTGCGGCCGCCCGACTGGTTCAGGCCAGGTCAGCCTTGGGTGAGTTCGCCCAAGCCCGCAACATCCCGGTCGAGAACCTTCTTTCTCCGGACTTCCTGCGCCGAACGCTGTGGACTCCCCCGGTTGAACCGACGCTGGAGTCCATCTGCGAGGCCTTGCTCAAGCTCGGGGCCCGCCGGTGGCAGATCGACATCGCGGCCCCCGTCATCGAGGAGGCCATTAACCGTCCTGCTGCCCCAAGGCTCGAGCCGACCGCCAAAAGCGCGACAAAGGTTGCGGCCCAGACAGCGGTAGGGGTTTCCAGCGAAGTTACTCACGGGTAGCATCGCTGTTCACGGCAGCTCTCCAGCCCGTGACTGTTCTCCCAGGGAAGGCTCTCCGTGCCCCGCACTCTGCGCGAAGTCGTGTTCGTCGAAGGCGTTCGTACCCCGTTTGGCAAGGCCGGTGAGAAGGGCATGTACGCCCAGACGCGCGCCGATGACCTCGTCGTCAACTGCATGCGGGAGCTGTTACGCCGCCATCCCGAGCTTCCTCCTGAACGCGTGGAGGAGGTCGCCATCGCCGCGACCACTCAGATCGGCGATCAGGGTCTGACGCTGGGCCGCGTGGCGGCGCTGCTCGCGGGCCTGCCTAACACCACTCCGGGGTACTCCATCGACCGCATGTGTGCCGGTGCCATGACGGCGGTCACCAACGTCGCCTCAGCCATCGCCTTCGGCTCTTGCGAGATCGCTATCGCCGGAGGTGTCGAGCATATGGGGCGCCACCCGATGGGTGAGGCAGTCGACCCCAACCCGCGGATCATCTCCGAGCAGATTGTGGACCCGTCGGCCCTGTCGATGGGCGCCACGGCCGAGAACCTGCACGACCGCTTCCCTGCTCTGACCAAGCAGCGCTGCGACGCCTACGCCGTCGCCAGCCAGAACAAGCTAGAGAAGGCCTACGCCAACGGCAAGATCCAACCTGACCTGGTCACGGTCGCCACACGTCATACCGAGCTCGGGTACGGCCTGGCGACAGTTGACGAGCCTCCTCGCCCAGGCACAACAGTGGAGAACCTTGCCGGGTTGAGGACACCCTTCCGCCCCCACGGCAAGGTCACCGCCGGCAACAGCGCTGGCCTGACCGACGGCGCCACCGCCTGCATCGTGGCCTCGGCCGACGCAGCTGCGGAGCTCGGGCTTCCCGTGCGAATGCGACTGGTTGCCTACTCCTTCGTCGGCGTCGAGCCTGAGGTCATGGGCATCGGACCTGTGCCCGCGACCGAGAAGGCCCTGCGACAGGCCGGTCTGAGCATCGCGGACATCGGCCTCCTGGAGCTGAACGAAGCCTTCGCGGTCCAGATTCTCGCCTTCCTGGACCACTTCGGCATCGCCGATGACGACCCCCGGGTGAACCAGTACGGCGGCGCGATCGCCACCGGTCATCCCCTGGCCAGTTCCGGGGTCCGCCTGATGACCCAGCTTGCCCGCCAGTTCGAGGACAACCCGCAGGTGCGTTTCGGCCTCACTGCCATGTGTATCGGCATCGGCATGGGCGGCGCAGTGATCTGGGAGAACCCTCACCACAGCGACTTCGGCAAGGAACTCGAGACGACTAAGGGAGCTGCGGCCTGATGAGCACCGACTTCACTGCGCTGTTCCCGGACGAAGTCATCACCATTGCAATGGCGCGCGACATCGCCCTGCCGGGCAATGCCGGCACATTCGTGCTGATCACGCTGGACAACGGTTTCGACCACACCAAGCCCAACAGCTTCGGCCCGGCCTCCCTCTACGGACTGTCCGGGGTGCTCAGCACCTTGCGCGCCCGAGCCCAGGCCGGTGAGATCGTCGGGGTCGGCGTGACCGGCAAGCCGTTCATCTTCGCCGTGGGCGCAGACCTCACCGGTATCCCCAGGATGAGCACGCGAACCCAGGCATTGGCCATCGGCCAGCTGGGGCACAAGACCTTCGAGCAGCTCCGGCTGTTCCCGGTGCCAACTTTCGCATTCATCAACGGTGCAGCCATGGGTGGCGGTGTCGAGATTGCGCTCAGTGCGGCATACCGAAGCATCTCTGCGGGTGTCGGCGCCGTGGCGTTGCCCGAGTGCTTCCTTGGTCTGGTACCCGGCTGGGGCGGCTGCTACATGCTGCCGAACCTTATTGGCGCCCAGCGCGCTCTGAAGGTCATCATCGAGAACCCGCTCAACACCAACCGCATGCTCAAGGGACCCGCGGCCTACGAACTCGGGATTGCCGACGTCATGTTCGAACCAGCCACCTTTCTGGAGGACTCGCTGTCCTGGGCGGCCGAGGTGATCAGCGCACGGACCGTGGTGGACCGTCCTGAGATCGATCGCGACCCAACCGTTTGGGAAGGTGCCATCACCGCAGCAAGGAAACTGGTCTATGCCAAGACAGGTGCCGCTGCGCCCGCACCGTTACGAGCCCTCAATCTGGTTTCGGCAGCCCGTACCGCCACCCGCGAAGAGGCATACGCCGCCGAGGACAATGCCCTAGCGGACCTGGTGATGGGCGACGAGCTGCGAAGCAGCCTTTACGCCTTCGAGCTTGTGCAGAAGCGCGCCAGGCGCCCGGCCGGAGCACCAGACCGCTCGTTGGCACGCCCCGTCACCAAAGTCGGCATCGTCGGCGCCGGCCTGATGGCCAGC
>PMJN01000224.1:831-4338 GCA_003157445.1 Micrococcales bacterium | reverse complement strand
TCGGAGTACTCCACGATCGCCTCGATGAGCCCGGCGTTTTCCACCGCCTGCTGCCGGGCGGTCACGTCCTCAACCCCGGTGATCACCAACAACACGTCCCCGGTGTCGATCTGGGACAAGTTGACGTTGATCAGGAACTCCCCGCCAATGCGGTGGCGTCCGCTCAGCTCTACATCCAGTCCACTGGAGCGGGTCCGGGGGTCTGCGAAATAGTCCTTGCGGTGCTGGGCATAGATCTGCCAGAGCGTTTCAGAGACCAGCGTGTCTATGGACTGCCCGATCAGCTGGTCGCGCTCATAGCCGAACAGCACCTCGGTCTGGCGGTTGACAAACCGGATCACCCCGTTCTGGTCCATCCCCACCAAGGCATCAGGCACAGCCTCCAGCAGCTTCTCGTACCTCATCGCCTTGGAAGACACCTGGCTACCCCGAGCTGTTTTAGAACATCGAACTGACAGACCACTACCCCACTGAATAGGTTAGCCGCAAAAGGTATCAAAAGTTGGTCAGCTCTTGACCTTTTCTGAGCCACATGGATCATGGCGCCCTGCGGAAATCTTGCTCGTGGGGCGGCAATCAGAGGAACCTGCCGCGCCACCGCGTCGCAGAACTGCTCAGCGAGGTGCTGGCCTGCCCGGCCCCCTGACCACCCAGCCGTTGGCGACCCGAAAGGCTCTGACCGATTGGCGCCGGCCGGCCGATGATGCCAAGACCCGCAGGCAGGGCAAACTTCCACGGTGGTCGCTGCAGGGTCTTGGCCAACCACTGCCCCTTGATCCTGACTTGGAGGCGCGCTCAGACGCGAGCGAGGATCTCGCCGTGCAGGACGGCGAACCAGGCGTCGTCCAGGGCGCCCCAGGCACGCCAGGAGTCGGCCAGATACTCCAGGGCGACATCATCGGCAAGGCCGTGGGCGATGGCTTGGGTGGCGAAGTCTGAGGACGTCGAGCGCTCGGCCCATAACTCCGCCCACCATGCGCGATCCTTGGGGGTGGCGTAGCACCAGGAACCGGCGCTGGCCGAGATGCCGGCAGGGTCGTAGCCGGCATCGCGCACCCAGGAGAGCAATCGACGGCCCGCGTCGGCCTGCGCGCGGTTCGCTACGGTGACCTCGCGATACAGCGCCCGCCACTCGTCCAGACCGGCCGACGGCGGGTACCAGGTCATCGCCGCGTAGTCCGCGTCGCGCACTGCGACGAGCCCTCCGGGCCGCGCGACGCGCCGCAGCTCCCGCAGTGCTGCGACCGGGTCAGTGAGGTGCTGGAGCACCTGGTGGGCATGGACGACGTCGAAGCTCGCGTCCGGGTAGTCCAGGGCGTAGATGTCTCCGGTGCGGAAGGTGAGGTTGGTGGCCCGCGCACTGCGCGCAGCCTCCCGCGCCAGCACGACGACCGCTTCGGAGCTGTCGAGCCCGACGACCTCCCCGGGTGCGACCCGCGCCGCGAGGTCGATGGTGATTGAACCCGGCCCGCACCCGACGTCGAGCAGGCGCTGGCCTGGAACGAGGGCCGGGAGAAGGTACCCGGCCGAGTTGTCCGCGGTGCGCCAGCGGTGGGAACTCAGGACGCTCTCCTGGTGGCCGTGCGTGTACTGGTCGGAGATACTCACCCCACCAGTAGGCAGGGCGCGGCGCAATTGCTCAAGTTATAAGACAATTCGTCTTGACTGAAGAGACGCGAACTCGCCAGCACCCCTGGCCAAGGCAGGAGGCAAGTCGACGGCCCGAAACTCAACGAAGCCACTCACGACGCCGATTCCCGCCACACCCACCTCGGATGGCCTGACCACCAGCGCGAAGGCTGCGATGGGCCCCGGCTAAGCGGCAAGATCCCAGCTGGGCGCCGACCTG
This sequence comes from Micrococcales bacterium, assembly GCA_003157445.1. Classification (GTDB taxonomy): domain Bacteria; phylum Actinomycetota; class Actinomycetes; order Actinomycetales; family Dermatophilaceae; genus UBA4719. Next base: position 2,489 of record PMJN01000224.1, on the reverse strand, counting down.
AGAAGAACATCGCCGTCCCATCACCTAGCGACCGGGAAGAAGCGCTGGGAGAAGGAGTCAGCCGGCGTGACCCAAAATCTGGCCGGCATCCGATGGGCCGCTCACGGCTCGCTCAGCCAGTTGGTTCACCTGCTGGCCCGGTCGCGGTTCTGTCACGAACGCGCACCGCTGACAGGACGGCCGCGATCACCATCAGCGATGTCGATGAGTAGAAGGCTGCGTGGATCCCGTCCGTGAATGCCGCAGCGGTCGAGGGCGACAAGGTGCTGGTGCCGACGAAGATGGCAAACGCCTGCTGCTTGGTGATGGTCGCTGAGGCGACCAGGATCGCGAGCGCGAAGGAGAAGACCATTCCGACGTTTGAGAACGTTCGCAGCAGCCCCGACGCGATACCGAACTGCTTACCGGGCGCCGCCTTCATGACCGCGGCGTTGTTGGACGGGAAGAAGCAGCCGGCACCGATGGCGCCGATCATGTACATGACGACCACGACCCATAGCGGTGTCTGTAGCCCAAGTTGGGTGTAGCCCAGCAGTGCGAGCACCTGGATGGCCAGCCCGGCTGTGGCCGGTAGAACGGCGCCGCGGCGGTCGGCGAAACGCCCGGCGAAGGGGCCGACGACTCCACCGATGAGGTAGCCGGGGACCAGCAGCATCGAGGCGTGGATCGGGGTGAGCTGACGGACGCCCTGGAGATACATCAGGAGCAGGAACAAGACGGCGAAGTTCGCCAGGCTCTGGAACATGGCCGCCAGCAGCGAGGGCGTCATCGTGGGCACGGCGAAGAGGTCGAGCTCGAGCATCGGCTCTTTTGTGGACCGTTCGATCCACCAGAAGAGCACCAAGATGATCACTGCACCTACGAGCAGGCTAAGGACTGCGGGGTCCAGTGGTTCGGAAGTGAGCTTGACCATCGCCCACAGCAGTGCGAACAGGCCGAAGCCGAAGGTGAGCATGCCCCACCAGTCAAGTCTGCGTTGCTCGCGCTGGCCCTGGTCATGTAGGACGAAGTGAGCCACGCTCACCGCGGCGATCCCGATCGGCACGTTGATCCAGAAGATCCATCGCCATGACACGTAGGTGACGATGAGTCCGCCCAGGACGACCCCCAGGACAGCGCCGGTGTTGAAGCCGATGGCATTGAAGCCGTAGGCGCGACCGCGTACTTGTTTGGGGAAGGTGTCGGCGATCACCGCCCCTGAGTTGGCGGAGATCAATGCTCCACCAACGCCCTGGGCGAGCCGGAACACGATCAGCGACACTTCGTTCCAGGCCAGCGCGCACGCCAGGGATCCGAGGATGAAGACCACGAAGCCCGCCTCGTACATCAGCACCCGGCCAAACATGTCACCGAGGCGACCGACCTGGGTCGAGAGCACGGTGATGACCAGCAGGTAACCGATGATGACCCAGATCACCGACGTCAGCCCGATGTGCAGCGAACGCTGGATCTCGGGCAGGGCCAGGACCACGATCGTGGTGTCGATCGCGGTGATCAGAACCCCGACCACGACGACCAGCAGGGCTAGGTTCGAGTGCTGCCCGAGCGATGGCGACCCCGACCGGCCCTGACCAGCCACGATGATCGCATCGCCATCTTCGACCATCAGCGGTCGGCCAGGGCGGGTCGCACGTACTCGGGCAAGCTCGTCTGTGGCC
>PMJN01000224.1:0-788 GCA_003157445.1 Micrococcales bacterium | reverse complement strand
GGGGGCAGAGAAGCACTATATTTTGCCTCTGATTCAGAGGTAAAATATGGCCATGTTCACGCGTATGGACTCTGCTCGTGTCGGCGCGGGGGACCTGGCTTTGGCCGACGACCTGTTCGCCGCCGTCGGGCAGTTGCGCCGCCAGGGTCGGCGTCTAGGTGGCGGACCGTTTCCTGACGGAACCCTCTCTGGCGCCCAGGTCGAGCTGGTGCGGCTCGTGCGGCGCCGGCCCGGCCTCTCGGTGGCCGAGGCCGCCGCCGAGCTCGCCCTGGCCCCGAACACCGTTTCGACTCTCGTTGGCCAACTCGTCGGCGCCGACGTGTTGACAAGGGTGAGCGACCCGAAGGACCGGCGGGTGGCCCGCCTGATGCTGACCACGCCCGTCAGGCAACGGGTCGAACGCTGGCGCGACCAGCGGGCCTTGACCGCTGCCGGAGCCATCGCCGACCTTCAGGCCTCACAGCGCGCTGACCTGGAACGGGCTGTCCCGATCATCGCGCGGCTCGCCGCCGCGCTCGGGCCGACAGATGAGGTCCAGCAGGGCTGCCAGGACCAGGTGCGCGATGAGTGAGGCTATCTCGATTCGTCACGTCAGCTACCGCTTCGGCGACCACCTCGCCGTCGATGACTTGTCCCTGACGATCCACCCGGGCGAGATCTTCGGGCTGCTCGGCCCCAACGGCGCGGGCAAGACGACCACGATCCGTCTGATCAACACGCTCCTGCCCCTGCAGGAAGGCCAGGTCCACGTCTGCGGGCACGATCTGCGCCACGAGGCGATGGCGGTG
>PMJN01000146.1 GCA_003157445.1 Micrococcales bacterium | reverse complement strand
AATCCTGTCACCCCGACCAGTATTTCCGCAGGCCAGAGGCCCTGCCCCTTTCAGGGTGGGGCCTTCGGTTTTGGCCCGTACCGCAACGAAGTACCGCAACATATCAACGGAACTCATTGGCAGCTCGTCGGAGGGTCACGGAGCCCATCAGAGGGACTCCAGCAGCCTTCGCAGCGCTTCGCTAGTCGCTTTCGAGTTGGGGTTCGCATAGATCTCCAACGTCTTCGACACCTCCGCAAGACGCAGGATCCGCATGACCACGCGCGGATGAACTTCCAGATCCACCAGCGGCGTTGAGCAAGCCCCCCTTCGCATCGTGAACCGTCATGTGACGAACCCCAGCCTGGTCGCGTCGAGCAGTGTCAGCGCTCCTCGAAAACCAGGCCAGAAGTGAACCCAAGCGTCATAACCGGCCTGCTTTTCGACGAGCGTTGACAAAGAGTGAACGCCGCTTGAGCGTCTGCGGATCAACAGGCGTCCCGTACATTACGTGTGAACACGAAAACGTGGACCCCTGGCCAGCCCTCCCCAGCCCTCGCACCTGAATGGCCAGCCGGGCGTTGTGGCCGACACTCCGACTGAATGCTGAAGGGCCATGACGTTGCCGTCCAACTGGACGGTAAGTCGTTCGAGGGGTTGGCCGAAGTAGTTCCTACTCGCGCGAACTACTGGGAAGGGCTTGACATGCTGACGCTCACACGCAACCGTCAAAACGACGGGAAGGTGTATGTGGTCGAGTGCCCGAAGTTGCGTGACGCTCATACGCAGGTCGCATGGTGCGTGACGGACAACACCAACGCCACCCGACGTGAGGCGTCCACGATCTCGGTCGCCTTGACCGTTGGCGTTGGGCTCATCGCCCATGGCTACACCTTCACGGTGACACGATGACCCGCAACTGGGCGGACGCTCGAGCCTTCGCCGTCGAGTTGCACGCCGCACAAACGGACAAGGCCGGGGAGCCATATGTCACGCACCTTGACGCCGTGGCACGCAACCTCGTCCGACTCGGTGGTGTAGACGATGACCATTTCCAGATCGCCTACCTTCACGACGTCATGGAAGATTGCGGGGTCACTGTGGACATGTTGCGGGCACGGGGCTACACAGAGCGCGTGATCGGGGGCGTGGTCGAGATGACCCACAGACCGAGCGAACCCTATCTGGCATACATCTCGCGCGTGATTGCCGCAGGCACTGAGGTGATGCTGGTCAAGCTCGCAGACCTTTACCACAACACGGAAGCGTCCAGGCTGGCGAAACTAGATGCTGGCACCCAGGAGCGACTCCGCAAGAAATACGACCCAGCGATCAGCCGCCTTGAAAGGAAACTCATGAGCCACGGCTACGACATTGAGGTGGCGTCATGACCGCAATCCCACAACGCCGTTCAGGTCGATACACCGATATGGACGGCTTCGGTGGCCCGAGCAAAGTGGAGCACCACACTGTGTCTGATTTGGTCAACCTGGCCCTCAAGGCCTAGGCGGCTGGGCGTTACGATGCGAGAACCCACCAAGAGGAGCCATGACCAAATACTTCACCTCGACTGCCTACCACCCGAAGGCGCTGCTGCGGCGGACGAAGACGGCGGATGAGGCGTTCATCGCTGGTGTATGGCGCCCGACGCCGTCGATAGTGGATTGGCTCGCCGGCCACGATGACTTCGTTGAAGAGGTCACGGAGGCGCAGGCCCGGGCGTTCGCGCCGGAGGCGTTCACTTGACCGAGCTGATACCGGGCGGGACGGGGATCTTGGCGGATACGGCAAACACCTGCTTGGCGTACTCGTCCCATCTTGTGGCGTCCGGCTCGACACGTTGCAGCTCGTAGACGCTGTGCATTTCGCCCTTCCTTGACCGATAGTGACGTGCCGCTGTGGAACTGAAGCTCGAACTTCTGGCCGGCCGCCGTGGTGGCTTGAACGTTGAGCCCTTGGTACGGGTTGGTGTCAACGTTCCAGTACTTCTTAACGTTGAGTTTGAGGCCTTGGGCACGCATGGTGTCAAGCGTCGCCTGGGCTCCGCAGGCGTACTGGGCTTCGGGGTAAACCGTGGTGTATCGGTTCACATCGAACATGTCGGCGCCGACCTGCGGGGCCGTGCCCTTGCCTGCGTCGACACCTTCCTGGAACTTACGGGTGAGGGATTCTTCGCTTTTCAGTTTGAAGTCCAGTCCTGCCATCTTGCCGCCGTGCTTGTTGGCAAGGCCCGACACGAGGCCTGTCAGCTGGGGCTCTGCGGCCATGGCGGCCTTGACTGTGTGTGCAGACACGGAGTGCGCGCTGTCTCTTGTGTCGGTTGTGACCGAGCCATCCGCACGGACAGCGGTGATGGTGTGGCCGCCGTGGTGGAGGGCCGCCGCGCGTCCCTCGGAGATAGGGGAGATGTGGCTCTTGTCGGTTCGCTCGAACGCTTCCGCCGCGTCTTCAAGGTGTCTGGCGTAGCGGACCTGTCCCTCAGCCATACCTTTGGTCAGCTTGGGGATGACTTCGTCGAACATCTTCAGGATCGGCCTGACCAGGTCGTGTTCGAGGCGGCCCACAATCAGCCTGCCGTCAGGAACTGCAGGTTGTCGAGCTTGCGGGAGAGGTCCCACCCCGCGCGCTGGGACTCCTCGGCGCGTGCGGTGATCTGAGCGGCCTGGTCTCGGAGGGCGGCCGGGTCGACCTTCAGCGTGTTGCTCATCTCGGCCTGCCCGGAGATCTCGTCGTACACGAGCTTGTTCACCGCGCGCTCGACCTGTTCTGTGAGCGGGCCAATGGTCCCGCCGACCAGCTTGACGACGACTTCAGCGGCGAACTCGTTCAGGATGCCGTTCAGAATCCGGTTCTGCACCGCTATCAGGGCCGGCATCGCTGCCTCCGCCGCACCGACGGTCGCAACAGCTGCGGCCTGGACGGCGACGACCTCGGCCGCGGCGATGCCGAGCTGAACCAGGACCTTGCCCTTCATGGCGACGACCCCGTCAGCTGCCAGGTCCATGCCGCCGGCCATCAGGTGACATCTCTGGATCAGGCTCTCCATGTTGGCGTGGCTCTGGCTCGACCAGGCTCCCGCCAACGAGGCATACGACTGGCCCTCGTACCGCTGCCCGAGGTCGGCGATCTGCCGGCCATGAGCTGCCATCGCCCCGGATGAGTGCTCGGCGTACTCGCGCAGATGGCGGCCGGCCTCAATCAGCTGGTCCTCGTCGATCTCAGGCCAGAGAAAACCCAGGAGATCGACGACCTCGGCGAACCAGTGCGGCAGACTGATGGACACTCGCGCCTTCCCGTGTCGCAGAGGCGATCTGACGCAATGCCATACGGCGCCGAGCGCAACATACCGGTTTCCACCTGAGGCCCTGGTGCGCGGGGGCCAACAGTTCCTCAGGATCCGGCGTGCGGCGCCGGATGTCGCACCCCTTATCACGGCTCAGGCCGACGCCTTGTTCTTCGTCCGCGAAGCGACCCCACTCCCCCAGGGATATCGCGACCTCGTGATACCAGGCCACCCTTGACAGGGCCGTCCCCCTAGACAGCGAACGACAATCGGTGGTTAGAGACCGTCTTCGGCCGCCCGAGCTGTGGTCACCGCGAGCGAACGTCACATGAGAACGTCGCAGGAAGGCGTTGCCGCCATAGGTAGTGTCCGCAAGCCCGGCCCGGAGAGGAATCCCGCGCCCGTCATACGGCCCACGTCAGTCGCTTCCGAAGCGGACATGAAGCCGGGGAACAGAAAAGGAACAAACCCTGGCCCAC
>PMJN01000501.1 GCA_003157445.1 Micrococcales bacterium | reverse complement strand
CCCGCGGCCGGTGCCGTGGGCGCGCTGGCGTACGCCATCGCCAACGGTATCGGGGGGAATGCTGGAATCATCCTGGTCTTCTTGGCGGTGGTCGTCATCGCCTCTACCTTCTATCGTCTCTCCCGTAAGACGAAGGTGACGCCCCAGAACGTCAACGACGACTGGCCGAGCACTGTCCGTACCAGCCATGGCCACGGCAGCGTGAGTGCCATGTCGCCCGCATCAAACGCCGGGATGAAGGGGGAGGCCCTGTGAACGCCTGGGTCAACTGGGACGCCCTATGGAAGATCTGCATGCTCGGCCTGATCTGCGGAGCCGGGCTACCCGCCATCTTCGCGATCGGGCTGAAAGCCCTGAGCCTTCCCGCCAACGGTGCCACCGCGGTGCCGGCCGCTGATGACGACGACGACGACAGAATCTACTTCGGCAACATCTGGGGGGCTATGGCCGCAGCGGTCTGCTTCGCTATCGTGTTGGCGGCGATTGGCCTGGGTATCCAGTGGATCGTGAGCAGTTAGAAAGGACCCAAGTATGGCGCTACCCACCGTCCTCCAGAACGTCCTCGACCGGCTGCACGCCGGCTACCCAAAAGGGATCCCGCAACAGGACTACTACCCCCTTCTTGCCTTCCTGGTCCGGAGGCTGACGACCGACGAGGTGATCGAGGTGGTCAGCGCCCTGCCAGCCGAGCAGCACCACCCGCCGCAACAGCCAACTTCCGACGAGGTGCGAGCGGCCGTCGAGACGCTGACTAGCTCACCTGTCCGCGAGGGCGAAATCCGGCGCATCGAGGAACATTTCCGCAATCTCGGCTGGGAGCTCGAACGGGGGACGAACGCCGCTAGCCAGTGCGAAACAACGACCAGCAAGCCCCTGATGACCTGCAGGTATGGCTGTGGGCCAGAGTCGGGCTGACATAGCCGACCGTCCACCGTCCCGAAAGCCGAACGCCGTGCGACGCCCGGCCGACAGCTTCAACGACGCTCGGCCAGACGAAACGATTCCCGGTAGACCCCTGCGGGACAGTGACGGGCGCATCTGGTTCACGATTGCCGCTCGCCACCCTGCTACCCGTAGGGCGCGCAGCGGGTCGGCTATCGGAACAATCGTGCGACTCCTGTCGAAGCGCTGGACGGGACTTGGTCCGATTCCGTCTATCCGCTCGTGACTACGCGTCTTCGCGATGCTGGGCGAGACGACCATCTCGACTTCAACGCGGGTCAAGGCACTCCGCCAGATCGGATGCTGCGCTCGGGCGAGCCGACGACGGTCGCGGCCAATCTGCTTGTCGAAGGCACCCTCATCGAGGCCGAGGTGCTCGATGAACTCGTGCTCCCGGACGGGAGCCGCCTGACTTACGCCGACGCCCGCCGCAATATCGTCACCCGCGGTGTCGACCTCAACCGTCTTGTCGGGCGCCACTTCCTCATCGGCGACGTCGAGTGTCTCGGTCAGCGTTTCTGCGAGCCCTGCGCTCACCTTGAGCCTCTCACCCAACCCGGCACACTCAGGGGACTCATCCACCGCGGTGGCCTCCGAGCAGACATCCTCACCGGCGGCACGATCGCCCCCGGCCAGACCCTGACGTAGCGTCCCGAATCCGCAGCCACCACATGACGACCGCCTGCGGACGCTTCACGCGTCGCGCGGCTCACAGTCGAAGCCGACATCGGTTGAGTCCTCACGTCATCAAATGGTCACCGATCGAGGCGGCCTCAGTCTGTGCCCTCTTCGGGCTTGACGGCATCGCCGACACAGATCGTGCCGGTTCCGAGCGGGACGAGCCGGGTGCCAAACCACGTCTTGCGGTCCCACCGCGGGTGCCGGGCCAGAGTCCGGATCGGCTCCTTGAGGCGTTCCGTTCCTGGATCAGCGATGAGGACGGCTGGTTCAGCATCCTCCACGGAGAGATCCTCGCCAGGGCCTAGCGTCGCGCTCCTTCTGCGCGCCCGCCACCGCACGACTATTGACCACCAGGACGATCGGTAACCGGTTGCCATCCGCTTGCGGCCGTGGGTCACCGCGCCCGGCGTGTGGACGTGGTCGATTCTCAGGCATGCTGTCCGGGTGATCCTCGAACACGCTCTGCTTCCGGTCAAGCCTGGCGAGGAGGCCGACTTCGAGTCGGCCTTCGCCGAAGCCAAGGCGATCATCGCGACCATGCCAGGCTTCCTACGTCTCACGCTCTCGCGTTGTCTGGAGCACCCGAACACCTATCTGCTGCTCGTCGAATGGGACCGGTTGGTGGACCATACGGAGGGCTTCCGCGGCTCGCCGCAGTACCAAGAGTGGCGCCGACTGTTGCACTCCTTCTACGAGCCCTTTCCGGTAGTGGAGCATTACGAACAGGTCCACAGCGCCTGATCAGCCACAACAGCCGGCTCCTCGCAGCCGTCGAAAGGCCAATGCGTGAGCCGGTCACCGATCCTCCTACGGCGGGAGCCGCTGGCCCATGCCCGGAGCGGACCCTGGCTGCCAGACTGGACCCATGTTGAGCATTGGTGTGGTTGCTCTGGGAGTTGGGGACGTTGATCGAGCTGCAGCGTTTTGGTGCGAGGCGCTCGGCTACGAGATCCGTACCGACGGTTTTGGCGGATGGGCGGCGGTGCTCACCCCACCGGCCGGCGGCTTGGGAACCAAGATTGCGCTGCAGCGCAGTGAGACGCCGCAGCAAGACCACCCGCGTCTGCACCTGGACCTCCATGTATCCAGTGCGGCCGAGCAGACAGCCGAGGCGGAGCGCCTCATGGCCATCGGGGCAGAACGAGTCAGCTGGGACAGCTATCCCGACGACCCGGACTTCATCGTGCTCGCAGACCCAGACGGCAATCGCTTCTGCATCGTCGACCTCAGCCACGCGCCGGACTGACCCGTCCCCGCAAACGGATCCGCCATCGGAACGATGGACGGTCGACATCATACGACCGCTCGTATCCGAGATGAGTGCCCGTAAGCCGGCCTTGGTCTGAGCTTTGGGACCGAGTTGGTCAGGGCCGGACGCACGGCGTGTTGGTGGACAGGCAGGATGAGGCCATGTTGGAAGCAAATGAACGACAGCTGGTGGATGTTGCAGAAGGCATCGTGCGGTCGCTGCCCGCGGGAGAGATCCATACGGTGGCCGCGGCAGCGATGGACGTTAACGGCGACACCCACACCGGGGTCAACGTCTTCCATTTCACAGGAGGCCCCTGCGCTGAGCTAGTGGCTATCGGCGCCGCGGCCGGGGCGGGCGGCGAACCTTTGATCACCATCGTCGCCGTCGGCGACGATGAACGTGGCGTCATCGCGCCCTGCGGACGTTGCCGTCAGGTCCTGCTTGACCTACACCCGGACGTCTACGCCATCGTGCCCGAAGACGGTGAGCTGCGATCGCGACCCATCCGCGAGCTACTCCCGAGCAGCTACCACCGCCAGGACACCACAGGCCGACGGCGGGTCGTCTACTTCCATCCCCGCCACTTCGACAGCATCGTGGCCGGGCGAAAGACGGCTACGGTCCGCTTCCGCGATCCCCTGCAAGTGGGACCAGCGGTTTTCTCGTTCGACGACGGGCACACCGTCCGGCGCCTCGACGGTGAAGTCAAGGGCGTCAATGCCCGGAAAGTCGCAACGCTGACCGATGACGACGCTCACCGCGAGGACTTCGAGGATCGAGATCTCTTTCTTGCCGCCCTGTCAGTCCAGTACCCCGACCTCAACGACAACGATGTGGTCGACGTCGTCAGCTTCCAGATCGTGAAGCCGTAGCCGGGAGCCAGCACGACAGGTAGAACATCGTGCGCAGGGGGATCGGCCTACGGACACAGCCTCCGCGCGTGCCTGCAGACGGTTCGGTAGCGCATCAAACTCGAGAGCGCTTGCCCGTGCGGTTCCTGAGCGTTGATCCCGCGTAACCCGAGGCCGTCATCACGATCGCAAAGAGAACGGCCCACGACCAGCCGAGGAAAGTACCAGAGCTGAGATACTCCACCAGCACCACCGTGAAGGCGGCGGCCAGCGAGATTCCAGCCCACACGAGGAGCCGTGTGACTGTGCTGAGACCGTCGATCCATTGCGTTGCTTGATCATTCCACCTGACTATGCCCATTATCTCTCCTCGCCTACTCGGTGAACGAGAGCGTAGACCGTGCCCGCAAGAGCATTGGCGAACGGTCACCGTCCCTTGAGCGGGGACATCGCTCGTGAAGTGTCGCAGGACCAGTTGGTGGCAGAGTGATGGCGTGACCGACGCAAGGGACACCGACGCGACACCGGCGGGGTTTCGCCCCAGGCAGAGCTACCGGCCGGGCCGTTGGCGCCGTCTGGAGAACGCAGTCATGAGCGCGCTCGTCAGTGCGGGTCTCGTGCCGCACTCCTACCTCTTGACAACGCGGGGGTGCCGGACCGGCCGGGCACGCAGAAACCCTGTCCTGGTTATAGAGCACAACGCCCGCGCCGCCGGGCAGGTACGGTTGGCTCGTCGCCGCGACACACGTGACTACGCCATCCGGGAGGTGGACGGACCGGAGGCCGGGCCGGTGCTCCAGCGGTACGTCCAGATCGCCTCGGCCACGCGGCAGTACTTCCAGGCAGACCAGAACGACCCGGTGGAGAGCTTCATCGCGGAGGCTGGGCAGCACCCGGTTTTCGAGCTCACCCCGATCGACCCGGACTCCCCGCGCTTGTCCCCAGAAGGACCGGGCCCAAAGTAAGCCCGGGTGACCGGTCAGCCCATCCCCAACTGAACAAGGACGCACGCACATCGCGGTTACGAGAGGGAAGCCGATCCCGCGCGTGGCTTGCGCTGCGAGATCGGTCCACCCACTGCCTATTGGCTCGTGTGGCCGTCGATGCACTCACGCAACAGATCTGAGTGGCCGACGTGGCGGGCATACTCCTCGACAAGGTGGACGACGATGTCGCGCGTCTCGGCCTCCTGGCCGTGGATGTTGACCGGTGCGTTCAGGTCCAGGTCGGTGTAGACGGCCCGGGCATGTGCGACCTCACCGCGCCAGGTGTCCCACGCTTCGGCGACGACTTCGTCGTCGGCCACGGCTTGGTTGAAGTCCAGGTCCGGGTCCTCCTTAGTGCGGTAGAGAAGGGGCAACTCGATCTGTCCTTCGAAGACTCTGCGCGTCCAGGAGTGCTCGACCCGAGCGAGGTGGCGGATCATGCCCAGCAGCGACATCGTCGACGGTGGGACCGAGCGAGTGGCGAGCTGCTCGGCGGTAAGGCCCTCGCACTTGAGCTCGAAGGTCATCCGGTAGCGGTCGAGGTACTCCGCAAGCACGGCCTTCTCGCCCATTTGACCGGTGACGTAGGCGGAAGCGCGGCTCGCTAGGGCGAGGTACTCCGCAAGCACGGCCTTCTCGCCTATTCCGGGCTCGAGCGCCTCTCGCGGATCGCTGTCAGGATCAGCACACATGCCATCGAAGTTCATGCGACTAGCCAAGCAGCCGGACTACCTACTCAGCAAACGGATTCGTGCAGTGCCGCGAAGCCGCCGGTTACTGAACGTCCCCAATGCGCTGACACTTAGTGCCGGTAGTCGAACGCTGACTGACGCTGAAGGCACCTCGATTTGAACGCCGAAAGATAGGTCCTGGCTGTGCCGGTGAAGGATCCCTTCCCCGGACGGCTCGCCGAGGCCCCGCGGCCACTGGCGGAATGCGTCTCGATGTTCCTGTCTCCGCTGATCGTCTACGGTGGGCAGCCGACCCCCGTTCCCCGGCTTCCGGAGGGTGTGATGGCTACAACGATCGTCAACGCGCGCGTCTTCGACGGCGAGAACATGCGGCCGTGGACCTCCGTCCGATTCGAGGGCGGCATCATCACCCACTGCACCGAGCAGCCAGCGGTCATGCTCGGCGACGAGGTCGTCGACGCGGACGGCGGAACGCTGCTCCCGGGGTTGATCGACGCGCATATCCACTTGGTGCCCGGTGCGCTCGAACAGTCTCTAACCTTCGGCGTGACGACGGTGTTGGAGATGTTTAGCAAACCGGAAACAGTCGCCGCAGCCAAGGACCGCGCCACCCGGAGCGGAGCCGCTGATGTGCGGTCCT
>PMJN01000365.1 GCA_003157445.1 Micrococcales bacterium | reverse complement strand
ATCAAGGAGTTGGTGCAGTCCGGCATGGTCGCCATCGGCCGTGGCGCCCGCTCGATCACCGATCGTTCCTTACGGTCGGCCTGAGCGACTAGAGATACCGACCCTGCTAACGCATTCCCACCAACTCACTCGCACACCCAAGTAACTCACCAGACCAAGGAGCCCGACGTGGCTGAAATGTTCTATGACGATGACGCAGACCTGTCCGTGATCCAGGGGCGCAAAGTTGCCGTCATCGGCTACGGCAGCCAGGGGCACGCCCATGCGCTGAACCTGCGCGACTCCGGAGTCGACGTCCGGGTCGGCCTGGCCGAGGCCAGCAAGTCCAGGGCCAAGGCCGAGGCTGAAGGCCTGAAGGTCGTCTCGGTGGCCACCGCGGTCCAGGAGTCCGACCTCGTGATGATCCTGACGCCCGACCAGGTCCAGCGCACGGTCTACGCCGAGTCGATCGCCCCCAACCTCAAGCAGGGCTCGGCGCTGTTCTTTGCTCACGGTTTCAACATTCGCTTCGGGTACATCCAGGCGCCCGACGGAGTCGACATCGCCATGGTGGCTCCCAAGGGACCAGGTCACCTGGTGCGCCGCGAGTACGTTGACGGCCGCGGCGTCCCGGTGCTGGTCGCCGTAGAGAAGGACGAGACTGGAAAGGCATGGGAGCTGGCCAAGTCCTACGCTAAGGCGATTGGTGGCCTGCGTGCCGGCGGCATCCGGACGACCTTCACCGAGGAGACCGAGACGGACCTGTTCGGCGAGCAGGCAGTCCTGTGCGGTGGCGCCTCACAGCTGGTCATGTACGGGTTCGAGACCCTTGTCGAGGCCGGCTACCAGCCCGAGGTCGCCTATTTCGAGTGCTTGCACGAGCTGAAGCTGATCGTCGACCTGATGATCGAGGGAGGCATCGCCAAGCAGCGCTGGTCGGTCTCTGACACCGCCGAGTACGGCGACTACGTGTCGGGCCCGCGCGTCATCGACCCCCGGGTCAAGGAGAACATGCAGGCCGTCTTGGCCGATATCAAGAGTGGTGCCTTTGCCGCCCGCTTCATCGCCGACCAGGACGCAGGCGCCCCGGAGTTCAAGGCACTGCGCGCCAAGGCCGCTGCGCATCCGATCGAGCAGACCGGCCGAGAGCTGCGTGGCCTGATGAGCTGGATCAAGACATCAGATGCCGACTATGTGGAGGGCAGCGCAGCTCGCTGACCCGGGCAGGTCCACCTCGCGCGCAAGCCGGCAACCAGGGTCGCGCGCCCTAAACTGGTTGCCGGAAACCGACTGACGTAAGCCAGGCACAGAGCGGTGCCGGGTATTCTCTCCCACCGAGCGCGCATGCCACTCGCCGCATGCGTGACTCGTCGATTCCCGCTAGCTGTGAAGGACACGTCCAGTGACCAAGCCCGATGCCGCCAATGCCGCCAAGCCCGTTGTGTTGATTGCCGAGGAGCTCTCGCCGGCGACCGTCGACGCCCTCGGGCCGGATTTCGAGATCAGGCGCTGCGATGGCGCCAACCGCCAGGAGCTGCTGGCTGCCATCGTTGACGTTGACGCCGTGCTGATCCGTTCTGCCACCAAGATCGACCAGGAGGCTCTGGGCGCCGCCACCAGGCTGAAGGTCGTGGCCCGTGCGGGCGTTGGCCTGGACAACGTGGACGTCAAGGCCGCGACCATCGCCGGCGTCATGGTCGTGAACGCGCCGACCTCCAACATCACCTCTGCCGCAGAGCTTGCCATCGGGCTCCTGCTAGCCACAGCCCGCAACATTGCGCCCGCTAACCAGGCGCTCAAGGGTGGTCAGTGGAAGCGGAGCCAGTACAGCGGTGTCGAACTGCTTGACAAGACCGTGGGTATCGTCGGCCTGGGGCGCATCGGTGGGTTGATCGCGGAGCGTCTGGCCGGTTTCGGCATGAAGATCATCGCCTACGACCCCTACCTGAGTGCGGCGCGTGCAGGCCAGCTCGGCGTGCAGCTCGTCTCTCTTGACGATCTGCTGCGTTGGAGCGACTTCATCACCGTGCACCTGCCTAAGACGCCGGAGACGCTGGGCCTGATCGGCGAAGAGGCTCTCAAGCTCGTCAAGCCCTCGGTGCGCATCATTAACGCGGCCCGCGGCGGCATCGTGGACGAAGAGGCCTTGGCCATCGCGCTGAAGGAAGGCCGGGTGGCTGGTGCAGGCATCGATGTGTGGGTCAAGGAGCCGTGCACCCAGTCGCCCCTGTTTGATTTTGAGTCGGTCGTGGTCACCCCGCATCTGGGCGCCTCCACCGGAGAAGCCCAGGAGAAGGCCGGGGTTTCGGTGGCCAGGTCGGTCCGACTTGCCCTGGCCGGCGAGCTGGTCCCTGACGCCGTGAACGTGTCCAGCGGCTTCATCGCGGAGGAAGTCCGTCCGGGAATCGCCCTGGTCGAGAAGCTCGGCCGCATCTACACCGCACTTGCCGGCGCCGTCCCGGTGCAGCTCGACATCGAGGTCCGCGGGGAGATCACTGAGTTCGACGTGAGCGTCTGGAAACTGTCAGCCCTCAAGGGCTTGTTCCAGGACGTTGTCGAGGAGTCGGTCACCTACGTGAACGCCCCGTTGCTTGCCCAGGAGCGAGGTTGCGAAGTGCGACTGCTGACCGACCCGAAAAGCCTGGACTTCCGCAACGTCACCACATTGCGCGGGACCCTGCCCGACGGAAGCGTCGTGAGCGTCTCCGGAACGCTGACCGGCCCGCGGATGATCGAGAAGGTTGTCGCCGTCAACGGTTTTGATCTGGAGGTTCCGGTCTCCGAACACATCGCTTTCTTGACCTATGTCGACCGGCCGGGCGTGGTGGGCGCCGTTGGCCGGGTGCTCGGCGAGGCCGGGACCAACATCGCAGGCATGCAGGTGGCGCGCGACGCTGCGGGCGGCCACGCCCTGATGGTGCTGACGGTCGACTCACGGATCCCGCCAGCAGTGCTGAACGAGATCTCCCAGGAGATCGGCGCGCAGACGGTCAGGGTTGCCGACTTCGACAGCTGAGGTTGATCAGCGCTATGTGCCGGAAAGCGCAGACACGGCCCGTGGAGGCCATCTCAGCGTGCGAGAAGCCCTTTCCCCTGGCAAAGGCCCGTCACGTACCCTCGCATGCGTATACACGGTTACACATACCAACTACCTTCCGGGGGGGAGGACGTGAATCATATGAGTGAAGACCAACTCGCTGCGCGTCGCGCATTGCAGGAGTCATTGGACCTGCGAGACCAGGGCCATACAGACGCCTGAGCCCAGAACGCATAGGTAGTCGAGACGGCGTCGGGATCTTCCCGGCGCCGTTTGCCATGGGTGCTGTTCGTCATATGAGATGGAGGATCCACAATGCAAGACCGTCCCTACTCTGGTGAACATGGCTGAAGAACAGAAGACTTCCTTGAACATCGCGGTGATCGGGGGCGACGGCATCGGCCCCGAGGTGGTAGCCGAGGGGCTGAAGGTCCTATCTGCAGCCACCGCCCACAGCGGGCTCAAGGTCAACACCACCGAATACGACCTGGGGGCCCGCCGCTGGCTTGCTACCGGGGAAACCCTGCCCGACTCAGTCCTGAGTGAGATCCGCGGGCATGACGCGATCCTGCTCGGCGCGGTGGGTGACCCGGCCGTTCCCAGCGGGGTCCTGGAACGCGGCCTCCTGCTCAAGCTGCGATTTGCCCTCGACCAGTACATCAACTTGCGCCCGGTGCGGCTCTACCCGGGCGTGCAGAGCCCCCTGGCGCTCGAGCGGGTCGCGCCCGGCGGCTTCGACTTCATCGTCGTGCGTGAGGGAACCGAAGGGCCCTACGTCGGCAACGGTGGCGTGATGCGCGTCGGTACTCCTGCCGAGATCGCCACCGAGGTCAGCGTCAACACCCGCTATGGCGTGGAGCGCGTCGTGCGCGACGCTTTCGCTCGTGCACAAGCTCGGGAGCGCAAGCACCTGACTCTGGTGCACAAGCACAACGTCCTAGTGCACGCGGGTGACCTGTGGCGCCGGACAGTAGACGAGGTGGGTGCCGAGTTCCCGCAGGTGAGTACGGCTTACCAGCACGTGGATGCGGCCACGATCTTCATGGTCACCGACCCCGGCCGTTTCGATGTGATCGTCACGGACAACCTGTTCGGTGACATCCTGACCGATATCGCTGCCGCTATCGCCGGTGGCATCGGTCTGGCTGCCAGTGGCAACATCAACCCGGCAGGAACGGCCCCCAGCATGTTCGAGCCGGTCCATGGCTCGGCCCCCGACATCGCGGGCCAGGCCAAGGCCGACCCGACTGCCGCGATTCTGTCCGTGGCTATGCTCCTGGATCATCTGGGTCGCACCAAGGACGCGTTCACGGTGGAGCAGGCTGTGGCTTCGGACCTGTTGAACAGAGGGACCACCGCCCGTTCCACCTCACAGGTCGGCGACGCCATCGCGGCACTGGTCGGCTGAGCCACCCGACACAGACCCCTTGGCAGGGCCGTGTTGGCGGGGCCGGATAACCTTCGGCTAACACAGACCCGGCGTACGTCTTGGAGGACCCATGTCATCGGCACCAATCTCGTTCACGGTCGAGGTGCGCTCTGACGTACTGCCGGACGACCAGCGCGAGGCCGCTCTGGTCAACCCCGGGTTCGGCAAGACCTTTACCGACCACATGGTCCTGGCCACCTGGACCACAGATCAGGGTTGGCATGATGCCAAGGTCACGGCGTACGGGCCCCTGTGTCTGGACCCTTCTGCAGCGGTGCTGCACTACGCCCAGGAGATCTTCGAGGGTCTGAAGGCCTACCGGCACGCTGATGGATCGGTCTGGACGTTCCGCCCAGAGGTCAACGCGGCCAGGTTCGCCCGCAGCGCCAGGCGGCTGGCCCTGCCGGAACTGTCACAGACCGACTTCATCGGGTCGCTTCGCGCCCTGGTTGTTACTGACGAGAAGTGGGTTCCGGCCGGGGATGGCGGCGAGGCCAGCCTCTACCTGCGACCGTTCATGTTCGCCTCCGAAGCCTTCCTGGGTGTGCGCCCGGCGGCCGTGGTGACCTACTGCGTCATCGCCTCACCTGCAGGGCCCTATTTTGCCGGCGGGCTCAAGCCCGTGTCCATCTGGCTCTCCAGCGACTTCACGCGCGCCGCCCCGGGCGGCACCGGCGAGGCCAAGTGTGGTGGCAACTACGCGGCCAGCCTGGCCGCCCAGGTCCAGGGCAGTGCCAACGGCTGTGACCAGGTGGCC
>PMJN01000167.1 GCA_003157445.1 Micrococcales bacterium | reverse complement strand
AAGTAACAACAATTGTTGCATACTGCAAGATATGCGTGCTGACCTGTCCCTATCCGCGGCCACCCCTAGCAGTGCGGAGTCGCCCGTGCTCCTAGTGGTCCGTCGGTGGCGAGCCCCGATGCGGTCGCTGCGGGCTCGCGCCTCCCGCTGGCTGGCTTCAGCCTCGTACACCCAGAAATGGCTCGTCCTGGGCACCCTCATCGGCATCATTGCCGGCCTGGGCGCAGTGGTCTTCTTCGAAGCACTCCGCGCTGCTTCATACCTCTTCCTGCAGGTCATCGCTGGTTACACGGTACCCACCCCTGTCGGTGAAGGGGGTCGGGCTGCCTCCCCGTATTTCGTTCGGCCCTGGGCCATACCGCTCGTTGCCTGCGTGGGGGCCCTGGCCGGCGCGATCCTGGTGTTCACGATCGCTCCAGACGCACAGGGACATGGGACCGATGCTGCGATCTCCGCAGTGCACCACAACCCTCGGGGCATTCGACTCAGGACAGTCTTCGTCAAAATTATTGCCTCAGCGCTCACCATCGGCTCCGGCGGCTCCGGAGGACGAGAAGGACCCACAGGTCAGATCAGCGCGGGCTTTGGTTCGTTGCTTGCCCGGTTCTTCGACCTCAGCCCGGCGGACGCGCGTATCGCTGTTGGCAGCGGGATCGGCTCCGGTATCGGAGCGATCTTTGGCGCCCCTCTGGGTGGTGCGATCTTGGCTACCGAGATCATGTACCGCGACGACTTCGAGGTTGAGGCACTGCTGCCCTCGTTCATTGCCTCCATCGTGGGATATGCAGTCTGGGGGTCGATCGAAGGCTTCGGACCCTTGTTTGGCTACGTCGGGAACTACCACCTGACAGATGCGAGCCAGCTCCTCTGGTTCGGGGTTATCGGTATCCTCGCCGGACTCGTCGGCCTCCTGTACGCCAAAGGCTTCTACGGGATCTCAGAGGTCTTCGCCCGCCTGCCGTTCCCCCGGTGGGTGCGACCCGCGATCGGCGGGCTCATCGTCGGGTGCATCGCGCTGGCCATTCCCCAGGTGCTCGGAACGGGCTACGGCTGGATTCAGCTGAGCCTTGGACCGCAGCTGCTTCATATCCCGCTCTGGATCGTGCTCATCCTGCCACTTGCACGGATCGTCACGACCGGGCTCTCCATCGGCTCCGGTGGCTCGGGAGGCATCTTCGGCCCAGGCATGGTGATCGGAGGGTTCCTCGGGGCAGCGGTGTGGCGGCTGCTGGAACCAGTAGTACCAAGCCTTGGCAGTGACCCCGCACCGTACGTGATCGTCGGGATGATGGCCTGCTTCGGGAGCATCTCCCGAGCCCCGCTGGCGATCATGATCATGGTCGGCGAAATGACCGGATCTTTGTCCATGATGGTGCCTGCCATGGTGGCAATCGGACTTGCGACGCTCATCGTCCGCCGAACCGACGAGACTATCTACCGAAGCCAGCTCCTGAGCCGAGCCGAATCGCCCGCGCACCGAATCCTGACGGGCCTGCCCCTGCTCGCAGTCGTTACCACTGCCCAGGCCATGGCGCCTGCGCGCTGTGTGCTGAGCGAGTCGATGAACCCAGCCACGGCCGAGCAGCAGATGCAGAGGGCCGGTGTGGCGGCTGCACCGCTAGTCGACCCCCAGGGTCGCTACCTTGGTGTCATCGGGCTGGAAGCCCTGCGAAAAGCAACCCAGGAATCAGAGACTGCCAAAGTTGCCAGTCTGGTCGATGCGAGCTTTGCGCCCATCCACCAGGATCGGCATCTGGACGAGGGCCTGGACCTCCTGACCTCGACGTTGCAGACATGGGCTGCTGTCGTGGACGGCCAGCGACGCGTGATCGGGACGATTGCCACCTCGGACATCGTCGCCAGCTACCGCCGCGCACTACAGACACGCCTTCGCCAGGCCTCCGAGCTCGGCGGGGCGACCGGGATGTCGGACATCGTTGTTGCAGAGCACGCCTCGGTTGTTGGCACAACCCTGCGCACAGCGCAGATTCCGCGAGGCGTTCTCATCACCTCGATCGAGAGGGGCCATGAGGTCATCGCACCCACCGGCGATACCGTCATCGGTCCAGGTGACCGAATGATGGTCCTCGGCTCTTCCGCCGATCTGAGCCAACTCGCACAGCTCGCGTCATCAAAGCCGTAGACATCCTCAAGGCGCCAGCCCGCTGGCCCTAACCAGGATCGCAGTGGTCGCCTCAGCCGGGGTTCTGCCGCTCTACATCTGGGTGAAGGCGGCCTTGGTGGGGTCGGTGCCGATCCGGGCGCTGGAGTCGAGCGCGGTGATCGTGTCCATCTCGTCGCGACTGATGGTGATTTCTGCAGCGGCGAGGTTCTCGTGCATGCGGTGCAGGCGCATGGCTTTAGGGATCACGATGTTGCCGACCCCGAGGTGCCAGGTGAGCACAATCTGGGCAGGAGTGACCGCATGCTTGGTTACCAGCGCGGTCACCGCCGCGACGTTCAGGTCAGCACCGCGACCCAGTGGGCTGTATGCCTCGACCGCGATCCCATGGGCGCGACACCCTGCGGACAGGGCGGCCTGTTGGAAGGTCGGGTGGAGCTCGATCTGATTCACGGCAGGCACGACTGTCGTCTCGGCCACCAAGGTGTCCAGATGGTCCTGCAGGAAGTTGGACACCCCAACGGCCCGGACACCGCCGCCGGCATAGATCTTCTCCAAGGCCCGCCAGGCCTTCACGAACAGCCCCTGGGACGGGACCGGCCAGTGCATGAGGTACAGGTCAATCACATCAAGGCCGAGCGCCCGCCGGCTGACTTCGAAAGCCTCCGCCGCGGTGCCCTGCTCCCCATTGCGTAGCTTGGTGGTGACGAAGAGGTATTCGCGGGGATACCAGCGGCGGCAATCGCGGCTCCCACACCTGCTTCGTTGCCGTAGCCGGCTGCCGTGTCGATGTGCCGGTAGCCGGCTTCCAGCACGTCTTCCACCACAGCCTGCATCTGCTCCGGGGGGACCCGGAAGACGCCGAAGCCCAGCTGGGGAACGTTGACCCCGTTGTTCAACCTCAGGTAAGGAGCCATGGCCATGCCAACTCCGTCTGCTTGGTGGAAAGGGACCATTCCAGCCTAGGCACGGCGGAGGCTAGTTTGGATTCCCGAACTGTCCCTGCTCTTCCTAGGACCAGCAGACCTACGTTGGGCGTCGAACCCGGGTGTGGCGCGGGACAGAATAGAGTCATGGGTCAGAGCGCAGAGTTTGGACAGGTCCTGCGGGTCATGCGAGCCAGGATGAGCCCCGAAGCGGCAGGGCTGCCCACGACGTCGACACCCCGCCGCGTACCCGGGTTGCGCCGCGAGGAGATCGCCCAGGTTGCGGGAGTCAGCACCGACTACTACACCCGTTTGGAACAAGGGCGCCAGATCCGGCCCTCCCAGGCCGTGGTGGACGCCGTGGCCCGCGCCCTCCAGCTGGATGCCACGGAGCGCGCACATATGTTGGATCTGCTGCACAACTGCCCACCATCGTCCAAGTCGCCGGCCCCGGTACAACGGGTCCGCCCTGGCCTATGGCAGCTGCTGGACGCTATCGGCGATACCCCGGCCCTGGTGCTGGGGCGCCGGACCGACGTGCTGTCCAGCAACCGCATGGCGAATCTGCTCTTCACCGACTTCTCTGACCTGCCGGTCCGTGAGCGCAACCTGAGCCGCTGGATCATCCTTGAAACCGGCGCCAGGGAGTTGTTCCGGGATTGGAAGGCCGTCGCCGCCGAAACCGTGGCGGCGCTGCGGGTGGATGTCGGGCGCCATCCGGCCGATCCACAGGCCAATCAGCTGGTGGGCGAACTAGCCGTCACCAGCGAGCACTTCCGGCAATGGTGGGCCGGCCACCACGTGACGACGCGGCCCTGAGGGAGGGTGCGTCTGCACCACCGGACCGTCGGTGACCTTGAGCTTGACTTCGAAACCCTGGTCCTGCCAGACGATGCGGACCAGAGCCTGCGGATCTACTCCACCAAACCTGGGTCCCCCTCCCACGATGGGCTGCGGCTCTTGAGCAGCTGGGCTCACAGCGAGTCCAACAGCGACAACCCGCTGTCGGCCAGTTCGCCGCCTGAGGACATGGACGTTGATGCATCACCGACGGACTCGAAAAGCAACCACATCCCTGAGCAGTAGCCAACCCATGTATTGAAAAGGACTTCTCACATGCAGTACACACATCTTGGCCGTTCCGGACTGTCCGTCTCGCGTCTGTGCCTGGGCACGATGAATTTCGGTCCACAGACCGATGAGCCGGCCGCCCACTCCATCATGGACTCCGCCCAAGAGGCGGGGATCAACTTCTTTGACACGGCCAATGTGTATGGCGGCACCGAGCACCGCGGCTGGACCGAAGAGATCCTCGGTCGCTGGTTCGCCAAGGGCGGGCAGCGCCGTGAGAAGACAGTGCTGGCCACCAAACTATTCGGCGCCATGACGGACCGGCCCAATGACAACAAGCTCTCGGCTCTCAATATCCGCCGGGCGCTGGATGCCAGCCTCCAGCGCCTCCAGACGGATCACATCGACGTCTACCAGTTCCACCACGTCGACCGGGACACCCCATGGGATGAGATCTGGCAGGCCATCGAGGTGGCCGTCCAACAGGGCAAGATCCTGTATTCGGGCAGCAGCAACTTCGCCGGCTGGCACATCGCCCAAGCGCAGGCCGCCGCCGCCCAGCGCAACTACCCCGGCCTGGTCAGCGAACAGTCCATCTACAACCTGCTCACCCGCTCTGTGGAGCTGGAAGTCATTCCGGCGGCGCAGGAGTACGGCTTGGGCATCATCGCGTGGTCGCCGCTGCACGGCGGGCTGCTCGGCGGGGTGCTGCGCAAGCAGGCCCACGGGGTCCGCCGGGCCGAGGGCAGAGCAATGGAAACGCTGAAGACGCATCGGGACCAGATCCAGCAGTACGAAGACCTTGCAGACCAGCTGGGCCACCAGCCAGCAGACGTCGGGCTCGCATGGTTGCTGGCGCAGCCCGCCGTGACCGCACCCATCGTCGGACCCCGAACCCAGGAACAGCTGGACGCCGCACTGCGCGCCCTGGACGTCAGCCTCGACGCGGCGACACTGACCCGACTGGATGAGATCTTCCCCGGGCACAAGACCGCGCCCGAGGACTACGCATGGTGACACGCGTGGACCCCTGCGTCACCGCTCTTTCCGGCGACACCGCCCGCCGCACAGGAGACCCCAGAGGAGGTAGACGATGAAGATCGCCGTCACGGGTGGGTCGGGCAAGCTCGGGCACACGGTTGTGGCTGTGCTGGGTCAGGCTGGACATGAGGTTGTCACCCTTGACGCCGTCGGGCGGCGTGGTCCGGGTTTCGTGCGGGTCGACCTGACGAACTACGGCGAGACGATCGATGCGATCTTTGGCCAGAACGATCCCTCGGCCGGGCCCGACCAGGCCGCGAAACCGGCCTTCGACGCGCTCGTGCACCTGGCCGCGATTCCCGCTCCGGGCATCCTGAGCGATGTCGCCACTTTCCACAACAACATCCTTTGTACGTTCAATGTGTTCCAGGCTGCTCGCCGGGCCGGCATCCGGAACATCGTCTACGCATCGAGCGAGACGACTCTGGGGTTGCCGTTCGACGTGCCGCCGCCATACATCCCCGTCGATGAGGAGTACCCGGCCCGCCCGGAAAGCATGTACTCACTCGTAAAACACCTCGAGGAGCAGATGGCCATCGAGCTCGTGCGCTGGGACCCGACGCTCAAGATCATCGCGCTGCGCTTCTCCAACGTGATGGACCCCGAAGATTACGCGGAGTTTCCTGCATTCGACGCGGACGCGACGCTGCGCAAATGGAACCTCTGGGGCTACATCGACGGCCGCGACGGTGCGCAGGCCGTGCTCAAGGCCATCGAACTCGACACCACGGGTTTCGACCGCTTCATCATCGCCGCCGCAGACACTGTCATGTCACGGTCCAACGCAGATCTGGTGGCTGAGATCTTCCCTGGCGTACCGGTCACCCGCGAACTCGGTGAGCACGACACGTTGCTGTCGATCGACAAAGCTCGCCGCGTGCTCGGATACAGCCCGCAACACTCCTGGCGTTGACCCCCCGATCGATCCGTTCAATGGATAAGGACACCCCGATGCACTATCGCACCCTCGGAAACAGCGGCGCAGTCGTCTCGACGTTCGCTCTGGGAACCATGACCTTCGGCGCGGAGGCCGACGAGGCGACGTCGCACGCCATCCTTGGCGACTACCTCGCGGCCGGCGGCAACCTCATCGACACCGCCGACGTGTATGGCAAGGGGGCCTCGGAGGAGATCATCGGGCGCTGGCTCGCAGCGCACCCCACCGACAGTGAGCAGGTCGTGATCGCCACGAAGGGTCGCTTCACGATGGGCGATGGCCGCAACGACCTCGGCACGTCCCGGCGCCACCTCGGTCGCGCGCTTGACGCTTCGCTGCGGCGCCTCGGTGTGGAGCAGATCGACCTCTACCAGATGCACGCCTGGGACGCAGTGACGCCTCTGGAGGAGACGCTGCAATTCCTGGACGACGCCGTGCGCAGCGGCAAGATCGCCTACTACGGGTTCTCGAACTACCTCGGCTGGCAGCTCACCAAGGCCGTGCACCTGGCGCGTGCCTGCGGCTTCACGCTGCCAGTGACGCTCCAGCCGCAGTACAGCCTGCTCGTGCGGGAGATCGAGTCCGAGATCGTGCCGGCCTGCCAGGATGCGAACATCGGCTTGCTGCCGTGGTCGCCGCTGGCGGGCGGCTGGCTCACCGGCAAGTACCAGCGCGACGCCGACCCGACGGGCGCCACTCGCCTGGGCGAGGACCCGAAGCGCGGAATGGAGGCGTGGGAACCTCGCAACAAGCAGGAACGGACCTGGCGGATTCTCGACATGGTCCAGGAGATAGCGAAGGTCAAGGGAGTCCGTCAGGGGCAGGTGTCGCTTGCCTGGCTTGAGGCGCGGCCCGCAGTTAGCTCGGTGATCCTGGGGGTGCGCAACACCGACCAGCTCGCCGACAACCTCGGCACCACATCCCTCGAGCTCACTCCCGACGAGCTCAAGCGCCTCAACGAGGTGAGCGCACCCGTCGTCTCGGACTACCCCTACGGTGCGGCGGGCACCGCCCAACGCCACCGCGCCATCGACTTCAGCGACTGAGCATCAGGTCCCTGTGCCCGCACTTGCGCGCCCAGGGAAAGGCCAATAAGCGCGCCCGCCGATCCGGATTTGGTGGTCGATGCACTGAGGTTATGCAAGCCGTTGCCCGCTGAACCTCCCTGCGGACAATGCAGGACGCCATCACCTTGCAGGAACCATCCGCAACGCCCTCATTGCGTAGTAAACGACCTGCTGCGCAACACCGCCCCACAGGTGCGGCGACGTTCGGTTGAATGTAAGTAATCACCGCACGCCGATGGCTGACCGGACGCTTTTGGAGCCAATCTCGGTGTCCGTCGGACGATCGTCCAACGGACGTCGAGGCCTGGCTATCGATTGGGCTGCCGTGACCTCCAGCGCCTACCAGAGTTGGTCGCCTACCAGAGTTGGCCGTGGTCGAGTTTCGTCTCGCTGAGGTAGCGAATTCACTCAACTGGGCTTGAGACTTCCGGGAGCCGAGTTGAGCGCTTTCGTTACTGGCTCGTCGGGTGCGGATCCTGCTCAGGGTCTGCGAGGGTGGAGTCGACCAGTGTCTGGCTAACCCGTTCGAGAAACGATGCAATCTCGGGAGCGATGGTCGCCTCGCTCTGTTCGAACGCTTCAATTATCGCGGTGCGGAACTGCTCCTCCAGTCGTTGCATGATGAGCGTGCCAGCTGGGGTCAGGCTCAGCATAAAGCTGCGTCTGTCGGCGGTGCTGGGGGTGCGGTAGACGAATCCAGCGGCCTCGAGGTGATCGACCTGGACGGTGACCGAGGCGGTCGTGACGTTCAACATTCGCGCCAGCTGTGTCGGGGTCTGCTGGTCGGACTCAGCCAACTGGATCATGACGATGAGTTCGCTGACATTGATGGGGAGCCGCGCGGCCATGGTGGTTCGTAGGAGGTTATTGGCCAAACTGAAGCGGCGCAGAGCCAACCCGACCCGTGCCGCGTCGTTCAGACTGACTTTGACCACGTTTAGACCACGATCCTAATGTTGTTGCCAATAAAGAGAATACGCGTGGCTCAGAGGCGGTGTAACCCCTCACGCGTCGACGGACGAACGGCCTAGAACCGGGTGCTGCTACCGCTGTCTATTGACCTTACGGGAGTAGCCAGGCGCGGCTAGTTAAACGATTTGATAGTAAGAAGAGTTAATCGCCTGACAGCCTCATCATCTGGATGTCAGACTTGTAACACTCGATCAAACCATGGTCACGACCGGGAAGGGAGCATCGCATGGGTGCATTGAGGATGAAGGCAAGAGCCCACCGCAGCGTCATCGCCAGCGCGCAGATGCTCACCACCGCCGGCGGCGTTTTCGCCTACTGGAGCAACAAGGGCGCCGACAAGATCCAGAGACAGTTTCGCAGTGTCGAACTGAGGCTTCGGAACCACGAAGGTGGGGCCACTGCCGTTGAGTACGGCTTGATGGTTGCCCTGATCGCCATCGTCATCGTCGTCGCCGTCAAGCTCCTTGGAACCAACCTGAGCACCCTGTTCAACAAGACCGCCACCAGTGTTTGACCCAACCCACCGGCCCGGCGGGGCTCATCGCTGCCGCCGGTCGGGGCGCTCTCACACGAGGTCGTTGGTGTAAACAAGGCCGGCCAGCTCAGGACCAGGTGGGTTCGGTGGTCAGAGCTGGCATCCGAACGACAGGACCACAGCACGTTCGATCATCCAGGGATGTAATCCCAGAAGTAGGTCAGGATCTGGCGGAACGCACTGGTCTTCTTCTCCTCGATCTCATTGGGGGACCATGTTGCGCCAACAGCTTGGTCGCCTCGCCCTGGCTCAACCCGTCCGGCGAAGTCCCAAGCTGCTTCTCCACCTCGGACAGGGGCAGCGATTTCAAATCGTCCTTGGGGTCAGGCTTGACCGTCAAGTGTGGGGGCGTGGACTGCGTGTTGCCAGTGGTGATGATGGGTGGTCGGTGGTCTGTCACGGGTGTCGCGGGGAGCTGAATATCAGGCAGTCAGGCTCTCCTTGCAGGGGTTTGCTCGCCGCGGCAGGCAGCTCCTCAACCTCCAGCTCGACCAGCAGGTACCTGCTCAGAGCCGGACGCTTCGATGCGCGGACCCAGCCAGTCGCGGACTCGACCCGTTCGGGGTTCTGCGAGTTGGTCATTCAGACGAAGGCTCAGCCTCGGTGGCGTGGCACATCACCAGGACGGGGCACGTGGCGTGGGTGATGACGTGCTCCCGCACTGAGCCTGGCAGCGTCTCGGTGAGGCTGCCGTGACCGCTGTTTCCGACGACGAGCAGCTGCGCGCCGACGGAGGCGTCGAGCAGGACCTGGGCCGGGTGCCCCGCGATGACAGCCGAGGAGACCTTCACGCTGTCGGCGCCTGGGGCCCTGCCCACTGCGGTGTCGATGGTCTGCTGTGCCTTGGTGCGCCAGTCGACGTGGGTGGTCATCGGGTCGACCCCGGACAGGGGCGGGTACTCCCAGGCGATCACGGCCTGGACGTCCGCGCCGGTGAGCGCGGCCTGGCCAACGGCCCAGGTAAGGGCGTCAAGCGAGCTCGGGGAGCCGTCGACTCCAACAACGATGTGTCCGGGGGTCTTCATAACGTCATGCCTGCCTTCTGTCGAGGTCTGAGGGGGACATCCCACTTCACCGGTCACTGTGCCCCGGTGGGGATTGCCGTGATGGCAGACCTGACCCCGGGAGCGAGGGGGCGCAGTCCTGTTCTTGAGTGGGAGGAGACAAGGCGGGCACGGTTACCAGCCGAGCCGGGTGGCGGTGTCGACGCTGGGTGTGGCTTCGCCGGCGGCTTGGGCGAAGGCGTTGAGCGCCGCGACGACGTCCTCGCGGCCCTCTTGCGGCATCGCGGCGACGATAGTGGCGATCTCGGCACGTCGTCGCAAGGTGACCTCGCGGACCAGTCGCGCCCCTTCGTGGGTCAGGGCGATGAGTACCTCTCGCCGGTCTGCCTTGTTCTCTTCGCGGGTCACCAGCTGGGCGGTGATGAGGCGGTCCACCATGCGCAGGGCAGTGGAGGGGTGACGGCGAGTCGTTCGGCAAGCTGGTTGAGCCGGGTGTCGCCGTGGCCCTCCAGGACCACCAGGGTGCGGAATTGGGTGATCGTTACCGCGTCCTCGACATGGGCCAACGATCGGGCGGAGACGCCGACCAGTGCGCGTGAGGCCGTTAGAAGAGCGGAGACCAGCTCGTCAGCGCCCTCGGAGGAGGTGGTGTCGTTGCCTCGCGCGGGTGCCGTGATCACGGTGCTCTCCTCGGGTCGTGTTCTGGCCGGTCAGGGTACGGCCTTTGGACGCTATACCGGCGGCTCACTGCTCGGTTGGGTGGGCTGCCAGGAATCTCGGCTTTCGTAAGTGACAGCAATTGTTGCATACTGCAAGTCATAAGACATGCTTTGTCACCTCCCGGACCCGCACCCGTAATCCGTCGAGCCCCCAGGGTGGCAATGCTCGCGCTGCAGCACGGCCGCGCCAGGCTCGCCACCCAGCTGCGGTCCTCGAGCTCGGGCTTGATGCTGCTCGCTCTGCTCGTCGGCCTGGGGGCCGGCGGCGGGGCGATCGTCTTCCGCTGGCTGATTAAGACTCTCACCCTGCTGCTGTCAGGCCACGCGGATTACTCCCTGGCCGGCCATGCCGCACACCCCGGCCTGCCCGTACTCGGGCGCTGGTTCGTCATCGGCGTTCTCGGCGTCGACCCGTCCTCCCGGACATCCAGGCGGGGGCCCCGCGGGTTGTCGGGCCCGGTGATATCGGTGTTGGAGGTGGCCGCTACCGCCCCGTTCCATGCCGTTTTTCGGTGTGATGGTCATGATGTCCATCACCTTGCTGGTCGGGTTCTACTCCATGCCCATCCCGGGCTGGCAGGTCTCACCCCTGTCAGACCAAGCCACCGGCGGCGGGATCGCCTGGAGCTTCACGGAGCTTCCCACCCTCTTGGCCGTTATGGCTCTGATCGTGAAATGGCACAAGTCTCAAGCGCGCACCATCCGGGCCACCGAACGGCGCCAGGCCCGTGGGGGCGACACCGAACTGGTCGACTACAACTCCTATCTGCAATCCTTGGATCGCGCGAAGCGGGTGCAGCGCTGACATGAACCCGTTCAACCAACACCGCCGAAT
>PMJN01000013.1 GCA_003157445.1 Micrococcales bacterium | reverse complement strand
TGCACCGTGGGCGGTACCGCTGAACATGAAACCTCTGCACGCGAGACCACTGGGCGCAAGACCTCTGGACGCACGCTTGTCATCGTCGAGTCGCCGGCAAAAGCAAAGAAGATCGGTGAATACCTCGGCAAGGGTTACGACGTGGACGCCAGCGTTGGACACATCAGAGATCTGCCAAGCCCCAGAGATATGCCGGCGGACATGAAGAAGGGGCCCTATGCCAAGTTTGCCGTCGACGTGGACAACGGGTTCGACGCCTACTACGTGGTCGACCCCGACAAGCGCAAGAAAGTCGCCGAGCTCAAGCGTCTACTTAAGGGCGCCGACGAACTCCTGCTGGCCACCGATGAGGACCGCGAGGGCGAGGCCATCGCGTGGCACCTCCTGGAGGTCCTCAAGCCCACGGTGCCGGTCCGCCGGATGGTCTTCCACGAGATCACCAAGGCAGCGATCGTTCGCGCGGCCAAGGAGACCCGCCAGCTCGACACCCGTTTGGTGGACGCTCAGGAGACCCGCCGCATCTTGGACCGGCTATACGGATACGAGGTCTCGCCGGTGCTGTGGCGCAAGGTGCGCCAGGGCTTGTCGGCTGGTCGCGTGCAGTCCGTTGCTACCCGCATAGTGGTGGAGCGTGAGCGTGAGCGGATGGCCTTCCGTGCAGCGTCGTACTGGGACGTCGAAGGTGACTTCGCGCCGGGCTCCTCTGCGACGCAAACCTTCACGGCTCGGCTGAGCGTGGTCGACGGTCTGCGCGTGGCCACTGGGCGCGACTTCGGCGACGACGGGGCGCTCAAGAGCTCCAAGGTCGTTCACCTCGACCAAGCAGCGGCCCACCTCATCGCCAACGCCGTCATCGACGACACCGCGGTCACAGTTACCGACGTCGCCGAGAAGCCTTATACGCGTAGGCCCTACGCACCATTCACGACATCGACTCTGCAGCAGGAGGCGAGCCGCAAGCTGCGACTGTCGAGCAAGAACGCCATGCGGGTGGCCCAACGCCTGTATGAGAACGGCTACATCACCTATATGCGTACCGACTCGACCACGCTGTCGGAAGCAGCGCTGACCGCAGCCCGCGGCCAGGCCCGCGATATGTATGGCGTGGAGTACGTTCCGGATTCACCGCGCCGTTATGAGAAGAAGGTCAAGAACGCGCAAGAGGCTCACGAAGCGATCCGTCCCGCCGGTGACACCTTCCGCACCCCGGCACAGGTTGCCGGCGAGCTGCGCGGCGAGGAGTTCGCGATGTACGAGCTGATCTGGAAGCGCACCGTCGCCTCGCAGATGGCCGACGCCCGCGGCTCTACCGCCACGGTCAAGCTTGGTGGCACCCTGGCTGACGGTCGCGTGGTCGAGTTCTCCGCCAGCGGCACGGTCATCACGTTCCGGGGCTTCCTCGCGGCCTATGAGGAGGGCCGTGACGATGACTCGACTGCGCGCGCACTTGCTGCGGACGAGGAGCGCCGGCTGCCTAAGCTCTCGGTGGGGATACCGCTGGACGTGCTGCGCGCGGAGGCGGGCGGACACGAGACGTCGCCTCCGGCCCGATACACCGAAGCAACACTGGTGAAGGCCATGGAAGAGAAAGGAATTGGCCGCCCTTCGACATACGCCTCGACCGTCGGCACAATCCAGGACCGCGGCTACGTCAACAGCCGTGGCTCAGCCCTAATCCCGACGTGGCTGGCGTTCGCCGTGACCCGTCTGCTCGAAGAGCACTTCACCAAGCTCGTTGACTACGACTTCACCGCCTCAATGGAGGAGGACCTCGACCGCATCGCCAACGGCGAGGAGCAGCGCGTCAACTGGCTGCGGCGCTTCTATTTCGGTGAGGAGGCTACCTCGGTGGAAGGCCTGCGCCACCTCGTGGACGACCTCGGTGAGATCGATGCCCGAGAGATCTCAACAATCCCGATCGGCGAAGGCATCGTGGTGCGGGTTGGCCGATATGGCCCTTACGTCGAGGAGAGCCTCCCGGCTGGGGTAGACCCGGCCACCGGCGAGGTTGCCGAGGGGGCCACTGGTCAGGTCCGTCGTGCCACGATCAACAACGACATTGCCCCTGACGAGATGACTGCGGCCATCGCCCGCGAGCTGCTCGAGGCCGCTGCTGATGACGGTCGCGTTCTTGGCCAGGACCCCGACACCGGGCGCGACATCGTGGCCAAAGCCGGTCGGTACGGTCCCTACGTTTCTGAGGTGCTGCCGGAGGATGTCGCCGCGCTTAAAGGCAAGTCCAAGGTTAAGCCGCGTACTGCCAGTCTTTTCAAGGACATGGACCTTGCCACCTTGGATCTCGACACTGCACTGCAGTTGCTCACACTGCCGCGCATCGTCGGCAAGGATCCCGCCGATGGTGAGGAGATCACGGCCCAGAACGGCCGCTACGGTCCTTACCTGAAGAAGGGCACTGACTCGCGCTCGATACAGACCGAGTCGCAACTGTTCACGATCACCTTGCAGGAGGCTCTGGCTATCTACGCCAAGCCCAAGGAGCGCGGACGGGCTGCTGTAGCCCCCCTCAAGGAGCTGGGCGACGATCCGGTCTCTTCCAGGCCGATGGTGGTCAAGGAGGGCCGGTTCGGTCCATACGTCACCGATGGCGAGACCAACGCGACTCTGCGCAAGGATGACGAGCCGGAGTCGATTACCCCTGAACGCGGGGCAGAGTTGTTGGCGGAAAAGCGCGCTCGCGGCCCAGTGACTCGCAAGCGGGCCACTAAGAAGGCGACTGCTAAGAAGG
>PMJN01000471.1:9695-10174 GCA_003157445.1 Micrococcales bacterium | reverse complement strand
ATGGTGACCTCATCGGCGTCGTGCTGGCGGGCGGGGTCCTTGGTATATGTGTAGAGATCCTCGATAGGAGCATTCCAGATGTCCTCCAGGAAGCCGGTCTCGACCGCACGACCGAAGACGTTCTGGTCGATCGAGTACGGGTTCTTCTTGGTGGTCTCGATCGGCAGGTTGTGCGCCTCGGCATACTCGATCGCCTTGCTGCGGGTGAGCGCAAGGTCACGGACCGGGGCGATACAGGTGAGCTCGGGCGCCAACGAGGTGATGCCGACCTCGAAGCGGACCTGGTCGTTGCCTTTGCCGGTGCAGCCATGGCCGACGATGGTGGCGCCGTGCTTCCGGGCCGCCTTAACCAGATGCTTGACGATCAGGGGACGGCTCAGCGCCGAAACCAGCGGGTACCGGTCCATGTAGAGGGCGTTCGCCTGAATTGCCGGGAGGCAGTACTCGTCGGCGAACTCCTCACGAGCGTCGGCCACGTA
>PMJN01000471.1:0-9634 GCA_003157445.1 Micrococcales bacterium | reverse complement strand
GTTCGATTGGTCGTTCGGCTCGATTCGCTCACGACCAGCCAGAGCAAGCAGCCGGTTCGCCAGTGCCCGGCTCTGCCGGGGCCCGGCGGTGATGATCACAATGGTGTCGTCGCCGGCGATGGTGCCCAGAATGTCCGTCTCGTCCGCGTGATCGAGCGCCGAGGCCAGGTAGTTGGCGGCTCCTGACGGCGTGCGCACCACCACGAGGTTGGCCGAGACCCGTGCGGTCACCAACAGCTCCTCACACTGTCGACGCAAGCGCGAGCTCACCTCCTCCGGGCCGAGAGCCACCCGGGCCGTCCGATCACCGCCCTCCCCAGGCACGGCGTACACGAGGGCCTTGCCCTCGCGCACCTTGACCGCGCCAAGCTCAAGGAGGTCACGCGACAGGGTCGCCTGCGTGACTGCAAAGCCGTCGCGCGAAAGGATCTCCAGAAGCTCGCCCTGGGATCGCACGCTCTGGCGCCCGAGAGTGTCCAGGATGAGCTGACGCCGCCCGGCACGGGTCTGCGGAATCACGAAGTCGGCTCCAGTGTCTCGAGTAGAGCCGGCAGTGCCGTCACGAACGAGTCGATCTGCGCCTTCGTGATGACCAGCGGGGGGGCAAGCCTGAGCACATCCGGTGTCGGTGCGTTGACGATGAAGCCTGCGGTCAGCGCTCGGTCGGCCACCACCGCGGACACATCGGCGGACAGCTCAATGGCGCGCAGCAGACCCGCCCCCCGAACCCCGCGGATCAAGGGATGGCCCAGGGCGGTTACCGAGTCGACAAGATGGTTGCCCACCGACGTGGCATGCGCGAGGAGGTTGTTGGTCTCGATCGTGTCCAGAACAGCCAGCCCCACCGCAGCTGCCAGCGGATTTCCACCGAAGGTCGTACCGTGCTGACCAGCGGTAAGTAACCCGCTGACGGCGGGGCCGAAGGTGACCAGCGCTCCGATCGGCACCCCTGCGCCAAGCCCCTTGGCGACCGTAATGGCGTCAGGGACGATGCCAGCCTGCTGGAATGCGAACCACGTCCCGGTGCGGCCCACGCCGGTCTGGACCTCGTCGATGATCAGCAGCGTGCCGCTGGCGGTGGTCAGCTCACGAGCCAGCCGCAGGTATGCCGGATCAGCGGCAACCACTCCGGCCTCGCCCTGAAAAGGCTCCAAAAACAGCGCCGCGACGTCGGTGCCGATGGCCGCACGCAGGGCCGCTTCGTCGTTCAGCGGGACGTGGGTCACCGAGGGGATGAGCGGCTCGAACGGCTGGCGGTAGGCCAGCTTGTGGGTCAGCGCCAAAGCCCCAGTGGTGCGCCCGTGGAATGCTGCCTCCGCTGCGACCAACCCGGTGCGCCCGGTGCGCCGGCTCAGCTTGATAGCGGCCTCGATCGCCTCGGTGCCCGAGTTGGCAAAGAACACGGACGAGCCGCCCGGAGCTCCGGCAACCGCAAGCAGCCGTTCGGCCAGCTCAATCTGAGGCGGGGTGGCGAACAAGTTGGACACATGAATCAGGGACTCAGCCTGCCTACATAACGCGTCGACCACAGCCGGGTGTCCATGGCCGAGGGCATTGACAGCAATCCCAGCGAGCAGGTCAAGATAGCGGTTACCGTCGGCGTCCCACACATAGCACCCCTGCCCGCGGGTCAGGACCGCTTTAGGGCGCCCGTACACACCCATCAGAGAATGCGCGTAGCGGTCGAGGTAGGTCGCATTGTCAAGCGCGCGCATCAGCTATCGCCCCCGATTTCATCTGGGGCGTGGTCCCCGTCGCCATGTCCGCCTTTACTGTCATCTTCGGCGCGCAGCCAGGCAACCGGATCTACCTGAGAGTCCGGAACGATCATGGTGCCGATGCCTTCACTGGTGAAGACCTCCAGTAGCAGCGAGTGCATCTGCCGACCGTCGATGATGTGCGCCTGGGGCACCCCCTGGGTCACCGCCCGCACACACGCTTCTAGCTTGGGCCTCATGCCAGCCGCCACCCGGGTCGCCAGGTCGGCGGCTGCGCTCACGGACAACTGCGAGAGCAGGGAGTCAGGGTCGGGCCAGCTGGCGTAGACGCCCTCGACGTCGGTGAGCACCACCAGCTTGTGTGCGCCAAGGGCGACGGCCAGCGCGGATGCCGCGGTATCGGCGTTGACGTTCAGCACCTGTCCGTCAACGTCGAGGTCGGGAGCCACAGTCGAGACCACCGGGATTCGCCCCGCGTCCAGAATGTCCAGGACCGCAGAGGGATTCACGCTCACGACGTCGCCGACCAGACCAAGATCCACCGCGATGCCATCGATGGCCAGGTCTCGTTTGCGCGCTCCGAACAGAGCAGCGTCCTCGCCGGACAGCCCCACCGCAAGAGGTCCGTGCTGATTCAGTAACCCGACAAGCTCGCGGCCCACCTGGCCGGTCAGCACCATGCGCACGATGTCCATGATCTCGGGGGTAGTCACCCGCAGGCCGCCCTTGAACTCGCTGGTCAGCCCCACCCGGTCCAGCATGGCCGCGATCTGCGGGCCGCCGCCGTGCACCACGACCGGGCGCAGGCCTGCGTAGCGCAGGAACATGATGTCCTGGGCGAAGGCCGCCTTGAGCTCGTCGTCAACCATGGCGTTGCCGCCGTACTTGATGACGACAAGTGCCCCGCGGAACCGCTCGAGCCACGGAAGCGCCTCGACCAGGATGTGCGCCTTGGAGGCCGCAGCGGCAAGCCTGGCCTGTCCGCGGCTGAGTTGGACGTTGTCTGTCACGTCAATGCGGTCACTCATGTCGAGTACGCCGAGTTCTCGCGGACATAGTCGTGAGTCAGGTCGTTGGTCCAGATGGTCGCCGTCTGTTCCCCGGCGTGCAGGTCCACCATGACGTGCACCTGTCGGGCACCCATGTCGATCAGCGTTCGGTCCTGGCCGACGCCCCCTGCGCGGCACACCTGAACACCGTTCATGGTCACGTCCAACGTAGCCGGATCAAACGAAGCTCGGGTGGTACCCACCGCCGCCAAGACACGGCCCCAGTTCGGGTCGCCGCCGAAGACCGCACACTTGAACAGGTTGTTGCGGGCAATCGCCCGAGCGACCTCGAGGGCATCAGGCACACTTGCCGCGGAACGGATCTCGATCTCGATGTCATGCTGGGCGCCCTCGGCATCTGCGACCAGCTGACGAGCCAGATCCGCGCACACCGCGGTGACCGCTGCAATCAGTTCCGCGGCCGAAGGCGCAATCCCGGACGCACCAGATGACATCAGCAAGACCATGTCGTTGGTCGACATGCAGCCATCGGAGTCGATCCGGTCAAAGGTGATCTCGGTTGCATGGCGAAGAGCCGAATCGAGAACAGCGGGATCGGCAACCGCGTCCGTGGTGATCACGACGAGCATCGTGGCCAGTGCCGGTGCGAGCATGCCAGCCCCCTTGGCCATACCACCGACCGACCATCCGCCGCCGGTCGCCAGCGACTGTTTGTCGACGGTGTCAGTCGTCATGATTGCGGTAGCAGCGGCTTGTCCGCCCGAGNNGCTGCGCCGAGGTGCTCGGCGCTGCGGCAAGCGTCGAGGAACCCGGCAGCGCCAGTACAGGCGTTGGCTCCTCCCGAGTTGAGCACGACCGCGTCGACCCTGCCATCCGCCAGCACCTGACGGCTCCAGGTCACAGGTGCCGCCTCAACCCGGTTGCCGGTGAACACCGCCGCACCGTGATGGTCCGGGCCGTCGTTCACGACGACGGCAAGGTCAGGCCTGCCGCTTGCCTTCAGTCCGGCCGTCACACCAGCCGCGCGGAATCCTTTGGGGGCGGTAATACTCACGGAGCTACTCCTGTAGTTGGCAGGGCTGTGGTCTCTGGTAGTCCCAGGGCCAGGTTGGCACACTGAACTGCAGCGCCCGCGGTGCCCTTGGTCAGGTTGTCGATTGCGGCCACGGCAATGACCCGTCCGGTCCGCTCGTCCATCGCGACCTGGAGGTGGACGTTGTTGCTCGCGAGAACATCCGCCGTGCGCGGCCACTGTCCTTCCGGCAAGAGATGGACGAACGGCTCGTCGCGATAGGCCTCTTCCCAGGCTTTCCGCACGGTGGCCATGTTCACTCCCGCCTTCGCACGGGCCGTGCAGGTGGCCAGGATGCCTCGTGGCATTGGCGCCAGAGTTGGGGTGAAAGAGACTGTCACCGGACGCCCGGCCGAGACGCTGAGATTCTGCTCAATCTCCGGGGTGTGCCGGTGGGTGCCGCCGACCCCGTAGGGCGACATCGAGTTCATCGTCTCTGAACCCAGAAGATGCGGTTTGAGAGACTTGCCCGCACCAGAGGTGCCACTGGCCGCGACGATGACGACGTCGTCGGCTTGCAGAACCCCCTGGACAAACCCCGGCGCCAAGGCAATGGTGCATGCAGTGGGATAGCAGCCAGGCACGGCAATCCTGCGCGCCCCGGACAGCACCTCGCGGCCCTTGTGCCCCAACGGCAGCGGCAGCTCTGGCAACCCGTAGGGCCAGGTGCCGGCATGACTGCTGCCATAGAAGACTCGCCACTGCTGCGCATCGGCCAACCGGAAGTCTGCACCGCAGTCGATGACGATGACATCCTGCCCCAGCTGTTCCACGATGGCGGCCGAGGCGCCGTGGGGCAGTGCAAGGAAGACCACCTGATGACCGGCCAAGGTCTTAGCCGTGGTCTCGACCAGCACACGGTCCGCCAGGGGGGTGAGATGCGGGTGGATGTCACCCAGCCTGGTGCCAGCGTTGGAGGACGCAGTGAGGGCTCCCAGCGTCATGTCCGGGTGTCCGAGCAGCAGCCGAGCGATCTCACCACCGGCATAGCCGCTGGCTCCTGCTATTGCTGCCTTAATCATGCGCATGACTATACACGTGTGTGGGAATGTATGCAGAATCAGCCCAAAGGGTCAGACGATCCCCACGGCCGTAGGCGAAGTGTGCGCGCCGCATCGTCCAGGTCTGCCCCGCCCCTGGCGGCCAGCGTCTGCGCAGTATCAACGCCAGCCCTCACAAAGCGACCCGACCAGGCATCGAGCTGTCCGCCGGCCAAAGCCAGCGCCAGATCCGTGACATCGCCGGGGTCGGTCCACTGTGTGCGGCGGCGGTGCATCTGCATCGAGAGTGTCATCTGCGTGCGAACAACGCCCGGAGCAAGGTCAAATGCTCGAATGCCTTGCGCCCACCCCGCGCGGTGCGTGCTCCCGGTGATCCGAGCCAGCGCAGACTTGCTGGCGCTGTAAGCACTCAGATCGGCGCGCTCAGCGGTGCCCGCACCACTGTTGATGTTGATGATCCGCCCTCCGCCAGCCGCGATCATCGGCGGTACGACGGCACGCGTCATCAGGAACGGGCCTCGGACGTTAGTGGTGATGACCGACCACCACTGATCGACCTCCGCCTCCCACAGGGGCACCTCGCGCTCGATCTGTCCTGCATTGTTGACCAGCAGGTCGATCCGGCCCCAAGACGACAGAACCGTCTCGACCGCGTCACCAACAGCCAACTCATCGGTCACGTCGACCGCCCTGGCCATGGCCAGGGCGCCGGCGGCCCCGATCTCGTCGGCGACACCGGTGGCCAGCAGTCCGTTGCGCGCGAGCAGGCACACTGCATACCCCTCGGTGCCCAGAGCACGTGCGATCAGTTCACCGATACCGCGAGAGGCACCGGTGACAACGGCGACCCGCTGCTCCTTGGCCATCTCAGGCACCGCGCTGGACTGCACCCACGGCAGCGGCGGCGGACGCGATTGCCCGGTCCCGAAGGCCGTTGACCTCCTTGGTGGTCAGGGTGCGCTCAGGAGCCCGGAAGACCAGACGGTAGGCCAGAGACTTGCGGCCAGGCCCGGCCTGCTCGCCACGGTAGATGTCCATGAGCGAAAGGGACTCGAGCATCTCGCCCGACCCCTGCCATAGCGCCGACTCAAGGGCAGCCGCGCTGACCTGCTCATCGACCACGAGGGCCACGTCGCTTTGCGCGACCGGATAGGTAGACAGTTCGCGGGCCTGCACGGTGACGTCGCTGGCCATCGTAAGAACATCGACGTCCAACTCTCCAACGCAGGTGCGCGTCGGAATGCCGAGAGCAGCAACCACTTTGGGGTGCAGCTCTCCGGCGTGACCGACCAGCGTTCCGTCAGCAAGCTCCAGTCGCGCGCACCGGCCGGGGTGCCACGGCGCGTGGTCGTCGGCCGTTACCACGATGTCCACAGCCAAGGCGGACGCGATAGCCCTGGCAGCGCCGACCGCATCGGTCCAGTCAGCCGGACGCCCAGGTCCCCACCATCCGGCGGGGTCGGAGTCACCAGTGAGGGCGTACGCGACTCTGCGCGGCTGTGGAGGAACGGCTGCCAGGATCTGGGCAAGAGTCACGTCATCCGGACGTTCTTTAGTGCCCGGCACCGGAGCGGCTTGAGGTTCCCACAGCGGACGGGTGACCAGGCCCATCTCGAAGATGGCGGTGTCGCGCGAGCCTCGGGAAACATTGCGGCGCAGAGCCTCGACCATCGTCGAGAGTACAGAGGTCCGCATCAACGGCGCCTCCTCTGAGAGGGGGTTGGCGATGCGCACGGTCGTGCGACGGGGGTCGTTGGCCTCTAGGCCCAGGTCGTCATGGTTCTTCGCCGCCACGAACGGATAGGTCAGGACCTCGACGAAGCCCTGCCCGACCAGAGTATTGGCAAGAACCCGTCGCACTCGCTGAGCGTGGGTCAGGCCTCGCCCACTGCGCGCCTGAGGTAGGACCGAGGGAATCTGGTCATAGCCGCGCAGTCGGACGACCTCCTCAGCGAAGTCAGGACCGTTGGTCAGGTCCGGACGCCAGGAGGGCGGCAGCACGGAGAGGTCCAAAGATCCGGACTCTGACCCAGCGGCTGGCTCACGGACATCGCAGCCGATCTCACGAAGCGTTGCGACGACCTCCTGATCGCTGTAGGCCAGTCCGATCAGGCGGGCCGGCAGGCCCGGGTCGAGGTCGATGCGGGGGCGCACCGGACGTTGATCGACGTCGGTGACGCCGTCATCGGCGATTCCCCCACCGAACTCCATGAGCAGGTTGACCGCCAGCTCCGCAGCGATGGCGGTGATGTCCGGGTCCACCTCACGCTCGAATCGCTTTGATGCCTCGGTAATCAGCCGGTGCCGGCGCGAGGAACGCGCAACCGAGGTCGCGTCGAAGTGCGCCGCCTCCACCAACACGTCTGTGGTGGACTCGCCGACCTCTGAGGTGGCACCACCCATCACTCCGGCGATGGCCAGCACAGCGGTGCCACCATCGGTGATCAGCAGATCCTGCGGGTACAGCTTTCGCTGCACGTCATCGAGGGTCTTCAAGGTCTCACCCGCTTGCGCTCGGCGGACCACTATCGGCCCCTGCAGCCTCGAGACGTCGAATGCGTGCAACGGCTGGCCCAAGGCGAGCATCACGTAGTTGGTCACATCGACGGCCAGCGAGATGGGTCGCATCCCCATCTGAGTGAGCCGCTTCTGAATCCATGGNNCGAGTTGGCCGCCGCTGACACCATCGCGGCGGGGTCTCGGAAAGCTGCGCCGGTGGCATGGGCATACTCACGAGCCATGCCTCGCATGCTGAGGCAGTAACCACGGTCCGGGGTGACGGTGACCTCGACCACCTCATCGGCCAGGTCGAGCAGTTCGATCGCATCGTCCCCCGGGGTCAGTTTGGCTGCATCGTGCTCGCCCAGGAATCTCTGGAGCACGACAATGCCGTCAACGGCATCAGGGCCTGAACCGATACCAAGCTCCGCACCCGAGCAGATCATGCCGTTGCTGACATGGCCGTAGGTCTTTCGGGCAGAAATGGCAAAGCCACCGGGCAGGACGGCCCCAGGAAGCACCACGACAACAAGGTCATCCACAGCGAAGTTGCTGGCACCACAGACGATCCCCTGAGGCGTGCCCTCGCAGACCCGCTGACCGTTCTGGCCCACGTCCACTTGGCACCATCGGATCGTCTTGCCATTCTTCTGAGGTTCCTCCACGAACTCCAGCACCCGGCCAACGACGAGAGGACCGGTGATATCACCACCGTGCAGGCCCTCCTCCTCCAGACCCACCCGGACAAGGCTCGCGGCAACCTCACGACCGGTCGCGTGCGGTGCTCCCTTGACGTACTCAGCCAGCCACGAAACAGGCGCCCGCATCAGATCTCCATCCCGAACTGCGTACTGAACCGCACGTCACCTTCGACCATCTCGCGCATGTCCTTGACTCCGTGACGCAACATCAGCGCGCGCTCGATCCCCATCCCGAACGCGAAGCCGGTGTATCGATCCGGGTCGATGCCACAGGCTTGGAAAACATTCCGGTTGACCATCCCGCAACCACCCCACTCGATCCAGCCGGTGCCACCACAGGTACGGCAGTGGTCGTCAGTGCCGCGGCAGATGAAGCACCGGAAATCGAGCTCGGCGCTCGGCTCGGTGAAGGGGAAGTAGGACGGTCGCAGACGCGTCTCGAGATTCTGCCCGAAAAGTGCCTCGACGAAGTGGTCCAGGGTGCCGCGCAGGTGCGCCATGGTCAGGCCTTCGGCCACTGCGAGCCCCTCGACCTGGTGGAACACCGCAGAATGCGTCGCGTCGAGCTCGTCGGTGCGGAACACCTTGCCGGGACAGACGATGTACAAGGGCAGGTCACGCTCGAGCAGCGAGCGGACCTGAACCGGAGAGGTGTGCGTCCGCAGAACCAGGCCTGCATCGGGGGGGTCGACGAAAAACGTGTCCTGCATCTGACGCGCCGGGTGGTCGACGCCCAGGTTCAGAGCGTCGAAGTTGAACCACTCGGACTCGACTTCGGGACCCTCTGCGATCTCCCAGCCCATGGCGACGAAGATGTCACCAACCCGTTCGGAGATCAGCTCCAACGGGTGGCGAGCGCCGAGGCGCCGTCGCGCCACCGGCGCTGTGACGTCAACCGCCTCCTCGACGAGCAACCGAGCGTCGCGCTCGACCTCGAGCTGGTTCTGACGTGCGGCCAAAGCTCTGGCAACCCGGGCGCGCGCCAGCCCGACCCGCTTGCCGGCCTCGGCCTTGGCAGTGGGAGGCAACGCGCCGATCTCACGGTTGGCCAGGGACAATGCGCTCGTGTCGCCCTGGTGGGCCAGACGGGCCGCCTTGAGTGACTCAAGAGAGTCGGCGGCGGCAAAGGCTGTCAGCGCCTCGGTGACGGCCGCCTCCAGGGCAGCCGCCTCGAGCATGCTGACCTGGACAGGGTCATAGCTCTTGTTGGGTCCAGACATCGCTTTCAATCGTTTCGGGTATGTGGGTCGATCAGGTAGTGGATCAGGCGAGCTGAGCACACATGCATGTACCCACGGGGTGCACGGTGAGTCTAGAGGCCCGCTCCGCTCGTCCGGCGATGTGTCCGACCGGTCAGCTCACACCTTCAGGGGCACCCGCAGGCAATGTGAACTGGAACTCAGCCCCGCCCGACGCGGCCTGGCCCACGGCGACCCTGCCATCGTGGGCCTCCACAAGTCCTCGCACGACGTACAGGCCCAGGCCGGTGCCACCCCGGCGGGACCGGTGCCAGAACCGGGTGAAGATCATCGGGTAGTTCTCGGGGGGGATGCCCTCGCCCTCGTCGCTGATAGTGACGGCAATGGCCTCCTCGCCATCTTGAAGGGCTGGAGCGACGGTCAGACTCACGGTC
>PMJN01000332.1 GCA_003157445.1 Micrococcales bacterium | reverse complement strand
CGCGACATCGCCCCGGCCATCCAGACCGTGTTTCGCAATGCCAGCCGCCGGGTCATCGTGGCGTGCTTCTCCTCGCACGTGCACCGTGTCCAGCAGGTGCTTGATGCGGCCCACGCCGACGGCCGCAAGGTCGCCATGGTCGGTCGCTCGATGCTGCGCAACATGGGAATCGCCGAAGAACTCGGTTTTCTCAAGGTGCCGCCGGGT
The DNA here is from genome assembly GCA_003157445.1 of Micrococcales bacterium. Lineage (GTDB taxonomy): Bacteria > Actinomycetota > Actinomycetes > Actinomycetales > Dermatophilaceae > UBA4719. The sequence goes on along the minus strand of PMJN01000332.1, from coordinate 3,162 downwards.
GTTCTGGTCGACCTTAAGAAGCTCACTGACTACCCGGATGACAAGGTCGTGCTGATCTGCACCGGTTCCCAGGGGGAGCCGATGGCCGCGCTCTCACGGATGGCCAACAGGGACCACAAGATCGAGGTGGGTGTCGGCGACACCGTCCTGCTGGCATCCTCGCTGATCCCCGGTAACGAGAACGCCGTCTACCGGATCATCAACGGCTTGATGCGCCTGGGCGCCGAAGTAGTGCACAAGGGCAACGCCCAGGTTCACGTCTCCGGTCACGCCAGCGCCGGCGAGCTGCTCTACTGCTACAACATCGTCAAGCCGCGCAACGTCATGCCGGTTCATGGCGAGTGGCGTCACCTGGTGGCCAACGCCGCCCTGGCCGTGCAGACCGGTGTTCCCCGCCACCGGGTTGTGCTGGCCGAGGACGGCGTCGTCGTAGACCTCAGCCATGGGGTGGCAGGCATCGTGGGTGCGGTGCCTTGCGGATACGTGTACGTCGACGGCTCCTCTGTGGGTGAGACCACTGAGGCCTTGCTGAAGGACCGGCGTATTTTGCGCGACGAGGGCTTCGTGACGATCATCGTGGTGCGTGACGCCGCCACCGGCAAGGTCGCGGCCGGCCCCGAGATCCAGACGCGTGGCTTTGCCGAGGACCAGGACATCTTCGACCAGGTGCTTCCCAGGCTCGAGGAGGCACTGGCGGAAGCGGCCAACAACGGGGTCACCGACTCGTTCCAGTTGCAGCAGATCATTCGCCGCACGGTCGGTTCGTGGCTTGGTGGCAGGTTGCGTCGTCGGCCGATGATCATCCCGATCGTGATCGACGCCTAGCCGCTCCCGGCGCCATCCAACCTGCGATCCCGCGCCGTCCCAAGGTGGCGGCCTTCCCAGTTTTGGCCACCCTGCATGCGTGTGACGCGTGATACCGCGGTGCCTTTCGCGTACCGTGACGACCGTGGCGACTCGTACGACTACCCCTGTCCCGCGTCCGAAACCCGGGGGACGCGGGAAACCGTCCACCCCGGCTAAGGGGCGCAACGGCCAGCCGGCACCGCGCCAACCCGCCAGGCGCAAGCCTGCACCCCGGCCCAGCAGGGCCAAGGCCAAGCGCGCACCCCTGCCGGTCAGGGCCGTCCGTTCCACCTGGATGGGTATCGCCCACGTCGCCGGCGGAACAGTGCGCCGGATCGGGAGCAGCGCCAGCGAGCTCGAGCCGGAGCACCGCCGCGACGGCATCGGCTTGTTCTTGCTCGCACTGGCCGTCCTGGTGGCCGCCAGCGAGTGGTGGGGGCTCAAGGGCACCACCGGCAAGATCGTCCATGCCGTTGTCGCCGGAACCTTCGGCCGGGTTGCCTACGCCCTCCCGATCGCCTTGCTGTTGTTCGGTATCCGGCTGTTGCGGGCGCCCCAGGACCGGGCGTCGACGAACCGCATCACTATAGGCACGACCGTGCTGACCTTCGCGGCAGCTGGCTTGGTTCACATCTCAGCCGGCCTGCCCAGCCCCCCCGATGGTGGGCTCAGGATGGATGATGCCGGCGGCATGATCGGGTTCCTTGCCTCGAGCCCGATTGTCGCTGCGATCAAGATCGCCGGTGCCGTTCCTCTCCTGCTGCTGGTGGGGTTTTTCGGGGTTTTGGTGATGACGGCCACCCCGGTCCGGATGATTCCCACCCGTCTGGGCGAGCTGCGCGACCGGTTGCTGCACCATCCGCGGGAGAGTCAGGCTCTAAGTGAGCAGGACGGTGAGGTGGATGAGGTCGAGCCTCGCGCCAAACGCACGTTACGTCGGCGTCCGGGACCTGTCGGCACGGGCCCGTTCGATGGTGACGAGGCCTTTCGACAGGCTGCGATCGTGGCCAAAGCCAAGGCCGACAAGCTTGCCGCCGCGGTGTTCCGGCCCGGGGAGAAACGGCCTACAGCCCCCGGTGTCCTGGCACCTGGAGCTACCGCCTCCGCCGCAGGTACACCCGGGGCACCAGGGGACTTCGGTGTGGGCGGTGCCTTGGGCGCCGCGACAGGGGTCGCGGCGCACAATGCGGATGCGCCCGGGCGCAAGTCGGGTCTTGAGGCCCCGCCGACCACACCGATGCCACAGCGTGTGGAACAGCTCTTGCTCGCCGGTGACATCACCTACACGCTGCCGGTCAACACGCTGCTCGATTTCGGTCGCCCGCACAAGACTCGCAGCATCGCCAACGACGCCGTTGTCGACTCCTTGACCGAGGTGCTCGACCAGTTCGACATCGACGCCCAGGTCACCGGCTTCAGCCGCGGTCCCACGGTCACCCGCTATGAGGTTGAGCTCGGTCCAGGTATCAAGGTCGAGCGTGTCACCGCGCTGTCCAGGAACATCGCCTATGCCGTGGCCTCGGCTGACGTTCGCATCCTTAGCCCGATCCCCGGCAAGCACGCGATCGGCATCGAAATCCCCAACACAGACCGCGAGAAGGTCAGCCTCGGCGATGTGCTGCGCAGCCAGACGGCACGCAGCAACGAGCACCCGATGGTCGTGGGCGTCGGCAAGGACGTGGAGGGTGGTTATGTCATCGCCAACCTTGCCAAGATGCCGCATCTGCTCGTGGCTGGCGCCACCGGCTCGGGCAAGTCCAGCTTCGTCAACTCGATGATCACCTCGATCCTGATGCGCTCGACACCAGATGAGGTACGGATGATCCTGGTGGACCCCAAGCGGGTGGAGCTGACCGGCTATGAGGGGATTCCGCACCTCATCACGCCGATCATCACCAGCCCGAAGAAGGCCGCGGAGGCTCTGCAGTGGGTGGTCCGCGAGATGGACGCCCGCTACGATGACCTCGCAACGTACGGATTCAAGCACGTTGACGACTTCAACAAGGCAGTCAAGGCTGGCACGCTCAAGCCCTTGCCCGGGTCCAAGAGGGTCATCCACCCCTACCCGTACCTGTTGATCATCGTCGATGAGCTCGCCGACCTGATGATTGTTGCGCCGCGTGACGTCGAGGAGTCAATCGTGCGCATCACCCAGCTCGCCCGGGCGGCTGGCATCCACCTCGTCCTGGCCACCCAACGCCCCTCGGTAGATGTCGTCACCGGACTGATCAAGGCCAACATCCCGTCCCGGATGGCGTTCGCGACCTCCTCGGTCACCGACTCCAGAGTCGTTCTTGACCAGCCGGGCGCAGAGAA
>PMJN01000052.1 GCA_003157445.1 Micrococcales bacterium | reverse complement strand
GTTCGTAAGTGGACTAATCTCGGAGCGTGGCACAACCCCAATCTGGCGATGTGCCAGCGGCTTTGACGCGAGTGCTGCTCGACGCCGCAAGTGCGCCGATGTTGCCTGCCGCCCGAACAACCCTGATAGCGGCCCTGGACGAGGGTTGGGCGGACCCGCGACGACTGTACGCCGAAGGGCGCGCGGCACGAGCTCTGCTGGACCAGGCTCGCGAAGTACTAGCCCAGGGACTGGGTGTACGCCCGGGCGAGGTCTCATTCCTGCCGTCGGGCCCCGCAGCGCTTCGGGCCGGTCTAGAAGGGCTGCGCCACGGCGGTCGGCGCCGCGGGGCCCGCATGGTGGCCACTGCCGTCGAGCACTCCGCGATCTTGACCACCGGCCGTCACCACGCCGCCGCAGCGCGGGATCCGTTGCAGTTCGCCGAAGTGCCGGTGGACACGTTGGGCCGTGTTGATCTGCCAGCCCTGGAGGCGGCTGTTGCCGTCGGCGGCACAGTCCTGGCTGCGGTCCAGTCCGCCAACGGGGAGGTCGGCACGCGCCAGCCGCTCGAGTTCGCACACGCGCTATGTCGGAACCACTGCGTACCGCTGCTGGTGGACGCCATGGCATCGCTGGGCCGCGACAGGACCCCGCAACACTTCGATGTCCTGGCAGGAGACGCGAGGTCGTGGGGGGGGCCGAGCGGTCTGGGGGTGTTGGTGGTCCCTGAGCGCACGCGGTGGCACCTTCCCGGCCCGGTCAGTGAGCTCGAGCACGGTCGCACCGACGTCGAGCCCATGATCGCGCTCGCACTGGCCGCCGCAGAGGCGTGGCGACAGACCGAGGCGACCCGAACCGAGCAGAGTGCCAGGTCGTCAGCCACCATCGAGCGGCTGCGCGCCGCCGCTGGCGACCTGCGCGACGTGGACGTCGTCGGTGACCCACACGACCGACTTCCGCATGTTCTGACGTTCTCCCTGCTCTATGTTGATGGCGAGGCGCTAGTGATCGAGCTCGACCGTCGGGGCTTTGGCGTCGCCTCGGGCTCGGCCTGCACCTCCAGCACTTTGGAGCCAAGTCACGTCCTGGCTGCGATGGGGGTGCTCACCCACGGCAATGTCAGAGTCACCTTGCCGTTGGCACCACTGGCCGGCACCCTGGATGAGGATGTCAGCCGGTTCATCGCCGAACTGCCCGAGGCTGTCGCGGCCGTCCGGGCCCAACTCGGGGCGGCGGACCTGTGAACCCGGCCGCCGGCTCGAACCCCATCCAGGTCGACGCACGGGGGCTGCACTGCCCCCTACCGGTAATTCGCCTGGCTGAGGCCGCCCGCGACGCGCCGGCCGGCGCCAGGATCGTCGTATTGGCCAGTGACCCGGCCGCTCGCCACGACATCCCGGCCTGGTGCCGGATGCGCGACCATGAGCTTGTCGAGCTGACCGAGATCCCCCAGAGCGCCGAGATGTCTGAGATGTCTGAGAATACCGACTTCCCGAAGGCGCCCGCCACCGATGGCTCGCCCAGCGGGGGTCAATACCTACGCTTCGTCGTCCTGTTAAGGGCTCAGCGCCCGAAGGCTGGCGGAATAGGAAGCGGCAGCGAGCCCTCGAGCCGGGCGAGGTAGTCGTCGCGAGGAATCTGCGTGACTCCCAAGCTTGACAGATGCGGGGTGGCCCACTGGACATCGATGATCCGGCGAGGGTCCCCATCGGCGAACACGCGATCCGATAGGCCCACCAGCGCGCACTTGGACGCGTCAGTCGCCCGATGGAACATCGACTCTCCCGCAAAGAGCCCACCCATGGCCAGGCCGTACAAGCCGCCGAGAAGCTCACCACCGGCCCACGCCTCAACCGAGTGAGCCCATCCCAGCTCGTACAGGCGCGTGTATGCCGCGGTGATCGCCGCCGTGATCCAGCCGCCGTCCCTTGATGGGTCGGCACAACCCGCCATGACCTCGGCGAACGCGGTGTCGACGCGGATGTCGAAGTGACGCAATGACCTTCGCATGGACCGGCTGATCCGCAGGTCTCCGGGCAACAGCACCCCGCGCGGGTCCGGCGACCACCAACCCATGGGCCCGTTCTCGTCCTGACCCACGCCCATCGGGAACAACCCGGCGCGATAGGCCATCAGAAGTGTGCCGGGTTCGAGATCGGCGCCGATGCCCACCAGGTCGTCCTGCGGGGTTGCCTGCTCGAGGTCTAGCTGCCAGCGTGAGGGCGGCGGCTCGATCGCCATCGTGATCAGGTCAGCCTGTCAGGGTCGCGGGCAGGTGAGGTGGGGCTCTACCTCTGAAGAGCCATCGGCGCCGTAGGCCTGGGCGAACCGTTCAAGGAAGCGCCCGCGCCCCAGCTCGTACTCCTGGGTGCCGACCGTCTCCACGACGTAGGTGGCCAGCATCGAGCCGACCTGAGCGGAGCGTTCTTGACTCAGCCCCCATGACAGACCGGTCAGAAAGCCGGCCCGGAAAGCGTCGCCCACCCCGGTGGGGTCGGCCTTACGCACTTCGTTGGCGATGGTGACCTCGATCGGGCTCTCGCCCAGGGTGGCAATCAGGACGCCATTCTTGCCCTTGGTGATGACCCTCGTCTGGACGCGTTTGGCGATGTCCTCGCTGCTCCAACCGGTCTTCTGCTCGGTCAGCGCCGCTTCGTACTCGTTAGTGAACAGGAAGGTCGCCCCGTCGACCAGCTCACGGATCGACTCGCCATCCATGAAAGCTAGCTGCTGGGACGGATCAGCGGCAAACGGGATCTTGCGAGTCCGGCATTCCTCGGTGTGGCGCAGCATGGCCTCAGGGTCGTTGGAGCTGATGACCGCAAGATCCAACCCCCCGACCCGGGTCGCAACCGGCCCCAGCTCGATCTCGCGTGCCTCGCTCATCGCCCCGGCATAGAACGTGGCGATCTGTGCCATGTGCTCGTCGGTGGTGCACACGAAACGGGCGGTATGGCGGGTCTCGGAGATGTGCACCGACTCACAGTCCACGCCGTGACGCTCCAGCCAGGACCGGTACTCCGCGAAATCCTCCCCCGCGGCTCCGACCAGGATCGGCTGCTGTCCGAGGTTGGCCATCCCGAACGCGATGTTGGCGGCAACTCCCCCGCGATGTATCTCAAGGTCCTCGACCAGGAAGGACAGGGCGATCTTGTCCAGCTGGTCGACAACCAGGGAGTCGGCAAAGCGCCCCTTGTAGGTCATGAGGTGGTCAGTGGCAATGGATCCGGTGAGGGCTATACGCACCCCGGCAACTTACCTCGTGGCGGCGGGCGCGATTTCCACAACCCTGTCGAGACCATAGGGAGCCAGGCCGAAATGGCGCCGTTGTTACTGGTCAGTGTTACCAGGTGGTACCCATTTCCCTGGTTCCACGATCGAAATACAGTGACGTCATGACCACTTCGATGTACTTTCCCGGTCCCCGAGATGGCTTGGACGAGGGAAGCCTGACCGAGCTCGCGCAGGACGGCCGCGAGATCGAGATCGACGTGGAAGGGTTCCGAGCGCCGGTCGCTTCACACCCAGGCTTGGTCGATGTGCCAGAGGATGCCTGCGCCCTGATCGATGGGCTCCCTGCCTACGGCGCGTAACTGCGTGCCACTTCAGGGCGTGTTACCCCGCTGAGAACGCCGCCCGCGGTGTCACGTCGCTGGCTGTGGGCGTTGTGGGTCGTCCTTTGAACTGTCGCCGCGGCGGGTTGCTAGCGGGTGACCGGGACGGTGACTGGTGCGAAGTTCGGGATCTGCACCGAGACCGATGTGACGGTGAGCGGGATTGCTGGGTACTCCGAGGTCATCCGCACCGGGTCCGGACCCACGTGGATTGGATACTTTGAGCAAACACAATAATGAGAGTTCGCGACGTCCATCGTGTTAACGGCATATGCCGTCTTGCCCGCAGTGTCGATAAGGCGAACCGCATCGGGCCAGAACCGGGGGCCGTCGGTCGTATTAAGCGAAAGGCCCTGCACTGGGATGTCCGTGGCTGCGGATAACTGCCAGGTCAGTACGGTTGAGGAATCGCCTGCCTGGACCGAGATGATCTCGGCCGTGGCGGGCACGGTCGCAGTCGTGTCGAAGCCAATGTTGGGAACCAGCTTTCCTTCGGTCTTGGCCAACGGTGCCGGCGGGGTCCAGGCCAGCACTGCTGCGGACTGGTCCCTTAGCGCGCCCGACCCGGATGTGCTCGACGACGTTGACCCCGGCGATGCCTTTGAGGCGGGCTTGCCACCGGCGCAGCCGGACATTGAGACAGCGACGATCGCCGCCACAGCAATGGAACCCGCGACAGTTCGAGCGCTCGCGCGACCCAGGCGGTTCACTTGGCGCCTGCCTGCGGGGTGAAGACGATACTTACCCGGCGGTTCAACCCGCGGCCTTCGGCCGTCGTGTTGGGTGCCACCGGGTCGGCCTCACCCTTTCCCGAGGTCGGCAGCTGGACAGCGGCCGGAAGTAGCGGCTTGATGGCCGCGGCCACGGCTGCCGCCCGGCGTTGGGACAGGTCCATGTTGTGCGGGCTGGAACCTGTGTTGTCGGTGTAGCCAACAACTTCCAGGCTGCCGGTCCCGCCTGCCGCCTTGACGTCGGCCGCTGCCTGCTGGAGCACGGCACTCGCCTTGGGCGAGAGAGTCGCCATGTCTGTTTCGAACAGGACGTCCGAGGCGAGCGCGACACTGATCTGCTTGGGGGTCGAGCGAGTGGTCACGGTCTGTTCCAGATCTGCAACCGAGGTGGTGAGGTCGACGATCGATGTCGCCGGTTGGACCGAGGATGCCACGGCCGACTGGTCGACCCTCGGCCAGCCCCTACCCACCAGGATGGGCTTGCTGGGGTCGACCTCGGGCGTCATGGCCCCGGCGCCGACCTTGACGTGCCAGATGACCTGACCGGAGATGAACACATCCACAAACTGCACCGAGTACGGTAACGCGGCGACCACCTGGTACAGGACTCGCGCCTGACCCACACGGTTATCGCTGTAACCATAGTGGTCGCTGCAGATGCAGTCCGAATGGCCCGTGGTGTACGACGTGTCACCCGCCGGGATCAAACTCGTGTAGACCTTTCTTCCCGCTGGGTCGACCACCATGTTCTTAGCGAAGGAGATGACATCACTTGAGCGCGAATAGGCCGGCGAGAATTGGTCGAGACCCGAAAGAGAGAGATATGCATCGCGGGTCGAGGCGGGGTAGCCAATCGAGAAGTAGATCACCGTGCCGCCCGGGATCCGGCGCACGCCATGCAAAGTGGCCACTGCTGCGGGTTGGCCGGTTTCGGAGTTGTTCTTCACCACCGCGTGGCCCAGGATCGGCACCGACGGGTTATCCACTCTAGGGAGCAGACTCGCCCCTGCCGGCATGGCTGTCATCGTCAAAGACATGGCAGCGGCCGCTAGGCACAGCAGGGTTACCCCCACGAACACGCCGCGGCCTCTGGTCAAATGTTGCACAGCGCGCACGGTATCCGACCCATGCATAGCCCTAAACAGGAGCCGACCGCCGGTGACATCATGGCACCGAGCATCTCCGATATCTTGGACATGTTCAAACCAGGGTTGAAGTCGTGAAGGACGACGCCGTGGGTGATTGTGCAGTCCTGTGGCTGAGGTGTCGTCGGGCTGGCGCGTCGGCGACACGCTCAAGTGCACGGGCACTGATTCCCAGGGGGTAGTTCTGGGGCACAATGACGGACTGACCCACCTGCTGCAAGGCCTGGGTGCCACGGCTACCTCCATCCTTGGCGGTCTCTTCGCTCTCATCGGCTTCACCCTCCGGCGCCGCTTGCGCAGACCTTGACCTGCACGGCTCAGCCCATCAGCAATCCCCTGGCCGCAGCGCGCGTTGGCCGACTTATCAACGCAGATCCAACAAGGCCGAACTGAACGGGCCTCAGGTGCGTGGCTTGAACGTCTGTGCGACCTGGTCCAGAGCAGCAGTGTCGTACTGCCTCGAAGGGGCGCTGGCAACGAAGTCGACGATCAGATGGTCGTTGACCTGTGCCACGATCTGCCGGTTCGCCTGCCGGCCGTCAGCAGCAAGGACACCGGCGCGCCTGGGGTTCCACTGAAGCAGGATCGTGCGTTAGGTGCCCGGCCACTCAGCGTTGAGGCGGTGAACCCCTGAACCCCCCTTCCTGCTCGGCCACCTCTATGCCATATGACGACTCGATCGCCGTCATCTTTTGATCGGGGTTACGAAGGATGGCCACACACACCGGGCTCACCGGCTTGCTGGAAAGCGCGTCAAAGGCCACCATCTACTCACCCTTGGCCATCAGCAGACTTCTTGGAAGTTCGACGGGGGCGTCGTCAAGAAGTACTTGCCCGCCACCTGAGAAGTCTGAGCCGGCGGAGCTCAGCGCGGTCTGGCGAGACTGTCGTAGCCTGAGTCGGGACCATCGGCTGAAGCCTGTGCTCCGTTGCTGCGTTGTCCGACCCAGAGCTGCCAGCCTCATCGACAGGAGCACCCCCGTCAGAGGCGTTGCCCGTCGCCGCGGTGCCACCGTCCACAATTGCTTCGCCATCAGGCGTATGGGATCGCCGCCGCTTTGGCCTGCACCCGCGCGCGTTCGCCCAGACGTACCCCGACCACCGCGACTGCCATCCACACAACAAAGTCGAACACGGCCGAAGCCACCCCCGCTGGCACCAGTAACTGCCCGAACAGCGTTTGACCGGCCCACGAAGAGATATTCACGACGTAGGCGAGCCCTGCGGCCAGGAGAACCTGCTGGTACGGGCGAGTTGCATGGTTCGCCGCCTTCCGGTCCAGGACCCGAAACAGCCATGTCATCACCATGACGAGCGCGAGCACGAGCACGGATCGCGTTACCACCACGGTGACCAGCAGGCCGTTGACGTCGCCGGCGCCACCGGTGAAGCCCCCTATGCCCATCACAACCCCGGCAAGGCCGAGGAAGAGTGTCCCGATGCCGATGACCACCATTCGAAAGACCGTTCGTAGCACCATCAACAGACTCCCATCACGTGCCGATCGAGCGATCGGTCTCCGCGAACAAGATGCCACACCCTGCGAGGTTGGGTCCCCGGATGGGTCCAGGGCAATCTCGCCAGCACAATGGGGATATGAACGACCAAGAGGCTCGACGCAGGTTGGCCGCAGCGCGCGTTGGCCGACTGGCCACTGTAACGCCCGGCGGCACACCGCACGTGGTCCCCGTGGTCTTCGCACTGGTCGACGATGTCATCTACACCGCAGTCGACAACAAACCCAAGACCACTGTGGCGCTGCAGCGACTGGCCAACATTGATGCGACCGGCCGGGCGAGCATGCTGGTCGACCATTACGCCGAGGACTGGTCAACGTTGTGGTGGATCCGCGTCGAAGGCTCGGCGGAGGTCCTGAAAGTCAACGCCGAACATCAGGACGCACCCACGAAGCGAGAACGTCCCGAGCAGGTCGTAATCGGGCTCGACGCCCTTATCCACAAGTACCCGCAGTACGCCGGCCATCCCCGCCTAGGTCCTGTCATAGCGGTACACCTGACCCGATGGCGGTGGTGGGAGGCAGCTGCGGCAACCTGAACCTGAACGCACTGTGGCCGACATGCCCGCCTCAAGCGCGGATATGACGGCCACAGCAGACAGTAAGCCGAGTCTGAAACCTCGCTCAACTGGACTGTGCTCAGCTGGACTGGTGCTCAGCTCAGCTGAATGAGTCGCCGCAGGCGCAGGAGCTGCCTGCGTTGGGGTTGTCGATGGTGAAGCCCTGCTTCTCGAAGGTGTCGGCGAAGTCGATCGTCGCTCCATCCAGGTAGGGAGCGCTCATCCGGTCGATAACAACCACGACCGAGCCGAAGTCCACGACCAGGTCTCCGAACAGGGTGCGTTC
>PMJN01000433.1 GCA_003157445.1 Micrococcales bacterium | reverse complement strand
TACCGCGTCGTCGAGGCCGTCGACGGCCCGCTGGGCGTCCGCAAGGTGGTGGTCGAGTCCCTGGACCGTGAGGGCGGTTGTCCTTCGTGCGGGGTGCTGAGCGCCCGGGTACATCAGCGGACGTTGCAGCGGGTTCGGGATGTGCCGGTCGGCGGAGCTGTCGAGGTGTGGTGGCGCAAGCGTCGCTTCGCGTGCACCGAATCGGCTTGCGGGAGAAGGACATTCGCCGAACACACCGCCCAGGTTCCGGCCCGGGCCAGGTGCACCGTACGGCTGAAGGTCGCGGTGTTGGAGGCGGTGGCCTGGGCTGGGCGGGCGGTCGTGGAGGTCGCCTCGTCCTTCGGGGTGGCGTGGTGGACGGTGCAGGCGGTGATCAACACCGCCGCGAAGGCCATGGCCAACCCCGACAGCCGGCCAGTGNNTGGTGTCGGTATGAGCCGTGGATGACCACGATGGTGGACCTGGACACCGGCGTCGTGTTGGGGGTGGTCGACGGGCGCGGCAGCGCCGGCGTCAAGGCGTGGCTAACCGCCCGATCGGCGGACTGGCGCGGCAATGTACAGGTCGTCGCGATTGATCCCAGTGCGGCGTTCCGCAAGGCCGTTGCCGACATGCTGCCCCACGCCGCGGTTTCGGTCGATCATTTTCATCTAGTCCAACTTGCCAACCAGATGCTCACCATGGTCCGCCAGCGAGTCTCCCGCGACCTCAAGGGCCGCCGCGGCCGCACGATCGACCCCTCGTGGGCCAACCGGCGGCTCCTGCTCCGAGCCCACGACACCCTGTCAGAGAAGGGCCGGGCACGGCTGGTCAAGACACTCCGCCAGGACGACCCGACCCAAGAGATCGGCGCGGCCTGGGGCATCAAGGAGCAGCTGCGCACTCTGCTGGCGTGCGGGTCACTTGCCGACGCGCACGAAGAGAAGATGCGCCTGGGCTACTACGTCATGGTCGCGGACATGGCAGAGACGTGGCGGCTATGGGAAACCATCAACGCGTGGTGGACCGAGATCGAAGTCTTCCTGATCACCGGCGTCACCAACGCCAGAACCGAAGCCGCGAACACCAGCATCAAACAACTGAAACGCACAGGCCGGGGCTACCGCAACGCCGAACACTACAAATCACGTATCCTCCTGCGCAGTGCCGCCCGACGTGCGGCATGAACACCCAGCTCAGCGCCCGACATCACGTCGAACTGTGAATAGCCACGTTGCCACCCCTGCAGCGAGCCCGCCCACCCAACGATGGGACTACCAAGATCAGGGCGCCGCCAGACTTCAGCGCGCCCCGACAAGGCATATGAGGCAGGAACACCTGCCAGAACTGTTGCCTTTGTTCAAAAGGGGCTTCAGGCTCCAATAGGAGTTTCAAGCTTATTGGTCAAGCGGTCGCTCCCGCGAACAATGCAGAAAGGTCGAGCGAGGGTACGTGCCGTTTATAGGCAAGGGAAAGGTACTTGCGTGCGACGGTGTCCTTGCCATAGCCCAGGACGGTGCTCAGTAAACCGATCGCTTCGGCAATGTCGTCTGGAGGTTCCGCAGATACCACGCGTCGCCACATAGCCTCCTCCAAAGAGTTGAAGGCCATCTGCACTTCGGATATGTCGTAGCCATCGTTGAAGCGCTCCACTGCGATCCCGTCTGAGTAGGCGCTCATCGCGGCAAGGTCGCGCGTTCGGATTGAGGTCACGACAAGGCTGAACAGGTCGGCAAGCGCCTGGCGAGTGAAGGCTTCTCCTGCCAGCTCGTAGTGGGTCACGTGCCGGCGATGAAGGGCTGAATACGCCTCCTCCAGCACACCTGGTTCGGCCTCCATGAGGATTGCGTCGAGATTCATAAAGGTGTGCCTCCTGTTGAGTCTGATTCATTTGCACGCTCGATCGCTCAATCGCACCCCTTTAGGATGCTCAGAGCAGGGTCGCGGCGACAGGGACCTTAGGCACGCCTTCAGATCACATCGAACCATCTCCCTGCTTGCTCAAGGCTGATGAAGAGGCCGGTGTCGCGGTCTATGAGCCAGCAGCACCTTAGGTTCGGGAGTGCCTTGGGTGTATCGTCGTGTGTCCTACGTCACCCCAGACCTCGGTGTCGTTAGTTCATCCTCGTGCTGCTCCGGAGCCTCGGTGGCCCGCGTCCTTACGTCTAGGACCACCGAATCGAGTCTGCCATGGTGCAGCAGCCGAGTATCCCGCAGGACCTTCCGACAGATTTCGACCACCACGTCGTCTTGTTCCCGACCCGGTACGCGCCCTATGTCCCGGCAGGACTTCCAGCCCCGTCGGCCGGCGGCTCGCCCAGAGGACGGCAGGAATGGGTCCGAAAACATGCGATACGTCAGATAGCCGTACTTGAGATTGCGGCCCTGCGCTCTGAGGCCGCCAAGGACCTAGACCGCGCGATTCAGCTGGCCCTGGGCGAAGGACCGCGTGGCCTGGTATGCGACCTGACGGCCAGCCTGGAGGATGCCGACTCTGGCGCGATTGAGGCGCTCGCAGCGGCGGGGCGCCATGTACGCGACTGGCCGGGGATACCCGTGGCCGTGGCCTGCCCGGACCGGCGGGTTCGCGAGGTGCTGGCAGCCCACCCTCTGGGCGGGCACCTCATCGTCACCGAGTCCATGTTCTCCGCTTTATCGGCGGTGTTGTCGACTCCCACCTTGGTCGTTGAGCGGTTGCGACTGGCCCCGCACCCGACCGCACCTCGGGCGTCGCGGGAGTTTGTCACGCGTGCCCTCCTGGACTGGCGGTTGGGGCGGGTCATTCCCTTCGCAACCCTGGTGGTCAGCGAGCTCGTTGCGAGTTCATCAATCCATGTCGGCACCGACATTGATCTATCTGTCGTCTGCGACCGTGAGTCGTTGCGCTTGGCCGTTCGCGATTATGGCCCTGCCCTCCGTTCAGGTCAGATGTCCACGGACGCTGCCCTGCAGGGGCGAGGGCTCACCGTCGTGGCTGGCCTCTCCCGCGCGTTCGGAGTTCTGCCCACCGACGACGGCGGCAAGGTCGTCTGGTCCGTGCTCAAAGTCCCCGGTGTCGCTGTTCGGCCAGCAACGAGATGGGCAACTCCAAAGCCGAGTCCGTGACGAAGCCGGAGTTGCCAGGTCATCTGAGTCGCGCTGGACGGGACTCTCTTGCCGACGTGACTGATCGTCGCTGGTGCAGGTCCCAACGTGCAGGCCGCTGATCACGGCGGCGACGGGCGGTGGTGCTGGGATCGGCAGCGCACGACAGCCCAATATTTTCGAGTGCTAACTGTGCTCGGAGTCGATCCGGGGGTGAGGCCATTGGCCCCCGCTGTTCTGCCGGGCGGACAGCGGGGGACCCAGTGACATGACAAGAACGTCCTCACCGTTGGTCTCGAAAGCGGGAAGCGCATGTCGATTCCGGTAGGAGTTCGCACTTCACCGTGAAGTCCTGATGCCTACTGTGCCGGTGCCCCTTGTAGCTCCAGCGCACGGCGGACCCGGGCATCGCGACGTTTGAGGGCGCGCCGCTCGTCCTCGGACAGCCCGCCAAACACTCCCGCCTCCTGGCCGAACTCGATGGCCCGGCTCAGGCAGGCATCAATGACCTCACAGCGACGACATACGGCTTTGGCTTCCTCTATTTGGAGGTGCGCGGGGCCGGTGTTCCCGATGGGGAAAAACAAGTCGGGGTCCTCGTCCAGGCAGGCAGCGCGGTTGCGCCAAGTCATCAGATCGGACTCCTTGAAACAGGGGTGGGGGGAATCTGCCACGTTACTCTTACTCGGCTCTCACTTACCTGTGAACCGGGTTTATCGGTGCGTCATCACGTTGTCGTGAACCCAGCCGGGTACGTAATGACTGGTATGAAGCCATACGCGCTGGCGGCAGGCGCCGCCCTGGCTATTCTGCTTGCTGGCTGCAACTCGTCGTCAACCACCGGCGCCACCGCCCCGTCTACTGCGGCCGCTGCCTGATCTGGGTCGCAGGCATCTGGTGGGATCGTCATCAGCGGGTTCATCTAGTCAGGGAACCTGACGGTGAAACCTGCTCAGAAGGCCACGGTGACCAACCAGGACTGGGTGGTCACACACCTACAGACAAGAAGTCGCACCTGTTCGAGACCGCAGACATCGCCGCAGGCGGAGGAGGGGGAACGCTTACCGCGCCGACCAAGCCCGGTAGCTACCCGTTTGGGTGCGCCATTCACCCGGACATGAAGGGCACTCTCATTGTGAAGGGCTGATTTGCACTCTTAGACCTCGTGATGGAGCAGTTCGGCCGAAGGGTTCTGCTCTGTCCGGCCGCCGGTTCGGCGGCCGATGAGCTCGACGGTGTACATCGCGGCAAGGACCAAGGCTCCGCCGAGAAACATCTGCACGCTCATTGCCTCACCGCCGAACGCCACGGCGAACCCCGCCGCAAACACAGGTTCAAGGGTCATGACTATTGCGGCGCGAGTGGCCGGCAGATGGGACTGGGCCCATGTCTGCGCCCACAGGGCCACCGCGCCGGCCATCAGGGCCATGTAGAGCACCGATGCCCACGCGCGCGCGCCGTCGGGCAGTTCGATGCCTTCCGGCGCCGCTGCCACCAGGGACACCAGGGCGATCACGACCATCTGGACTGCGGACAGGCCGGCGACACTGCCGGGTGAGGAGAACCGCCCGAGGCCAATGATGTGCAGCGCGTAGAAGACCGCAGCGATCAGGGTCAGGCCCTCACCGATACCAAGTCCGAACCCGAGACCATTCAGGGACAGCATCGTGACCCGGTCGTGGCCAGGAGCACGGCAGCCCATGTCGATCGTGGGATGCGTTTGCGCAGCAGGACAGCCGTGAGGATGGGCGTCAGTACGACGTAGGTACCGGTGATGAAGCCCGAACGGGAGGCTTCTGTATGTGCCAGGCCGATGGTCTGAGTGATCTGGGCAACGGCATAGACAACCCCCAGGCCCACCCCGACCTGAACTTCGCGTTTGTCCAGGGCCAGCATCGGCCGCCAGAACACCACCAGCATGGCTATCGCTGCAATCGTGAAACGGACGGCGAGGAAGTTAACCGGGGACATCTCCAGGACGACTATGTCCCGGATCAGGAAGAAGGTGGACCCCCAGATCGCCGTGATGGCGATCAGCAGCAAGGTGGCAGCGTCGCGAGAGCGGGCCGCAGTCACCGGTGATGGACCTCAGACTACGGTCAGGGTGATGACGGAACCTTTGGGCGCGGGGGTTCCTGCATTGACCGACTGGAGCCTGATCGTGCCGAACATCCCACCAAACACGCGGTCCATCTTCACCTTGAAGCCCAGGCCCTGGAGAATCGCCCTCGCAGGCTGTTCCTGCTGGCCGATGACATCGGGGACCGGTACAAGTTCGGGACCCTTGGAGACGAC
>PMJN01000546.1 GCA_003157445.1 Micrococcales bacterium | reverse complement strand
GCAGAGGCGACGCCTTAACCGAGGCGATCAGGTCCATGACGTCGACGTCGGTCAGCGGAGGGATCCGGTACCCGATGTCGTCTAGCAGGTCGGTCGGGGGCCCGCCGATGCTGAAGCTGACCACCGGACCGAATACAGAGTCCTCTGATGTGCGCACGACGCAGGCAACCCCTGGTGTTCCCATGCGCTGGACGACGAACGTGTCGGCGTCCATGGGGGAAAGTCGCGCCGACAGCGACTCGAAGGATTCCCGCACCGATCCTTCTGTCGCAAGGTCGACATGCATGGCGCCCTGCCCCGGCTGGTGGCGCACCGCGGGTGAGATCGACTTGATCACCACGGGGTAGCCGAGCCGTTCCGCGGCGTCGACCGCTTCGTCGGCGCTGGACGTGGGAATGGATGGCCAGAGGTTGATTCCGTAGGCCGCCAGCAGTTCCTCGGCCTCGGCCGGGGTAAGGGTCCGACCCTCGGGGGTGTCGGCCAGGACGCGCTCGACGATCCGTTCAGCCGCCCGGAAGTCAACACCCTTGGGATCGACCAGTTCTCCACGCTCGCGAGCCCGCCACTGTCCGTAACGGGTGGCAGCCGCCAGAGCGCGCACGGCGTCCTCTGGCATAGCGTAGGCCGGAACAGCTCGCCGCGGGCCGCGGTCGTCGTTGTCCTCTTTCGTGGCGCTGCCTTCGCGGTAACGGCCGGACAGCGCCTTGGTGACTCCCACCATGCCGAGAAATGTTGCAGCACAGGGTTTGTCGGATTTAGCGGCCGCGTCAACAACCGCATGGGCGACGTCCTCGTCGGGGGTGACCAGGGGGGGGATGAAGCAGGTCAGGACACTATCGACCTGATCGTCACCGAAGGCGTGGTCAAGAGCAGTGGAGAAGTCCGCGGTGTTGGCCTCCGCCTTCAGAGCGACCGGACCATGAGTGACCTCAAGTCCCCAGCTCACGCACGCCTGCGCGGTGAGGGATCCAAGGGCGGTCGAGTTGCCGACTATGGCCACCCTGACACCGCGTGGCAGCGGCTGGTGAACCACCAGCTGGGCCACGTCGAAGAGCTGGTGCACGTTCTCAACTCGGATCACCCCGGCCTGGCGCAACATGGCGTCGAAGGCTGCTGACGGCACCTTGCTGGGACGAACCCGGTGACCGGGCGGAACTCCGTAGGAGCTGACCGCCGACTTCACCACAATCACGGGTTTGCGAAGCGCTAGCAGTCGCGCGATCCTAGAGAACTTCCGTGGGTTGCCCACGGACTCCAGATACAGACCCACCGCATGAGTGTCGTCGTCGTCGATCCAGTACTGCATGAAGTCGTTGCCGGAGACGTCAACCCGGTTACCGGCCGAGGCGAAGACCGAGATGCCGAGGTTTCGCCGGCCAGCCAGGGCGAGCACCGCGATACCAAGTGCCCCACTCTGGGAGAACAACCCCAGGCTTCCGGCCGGTGGAAGCTCGCCTGCCAGGGTGGCGTTCAGCCGTACGTCAGGGTGGGAGTTGATGACGCCGAAGGAGTTGGGGCCGATGACCCGCATGCCACTGCTGCGCGCGGTCCGCAACAGATCATACTGACGCTTCTCCCCCGCCCTTCCGGACTCGGCGAAACCAGCAGAGACCACCAGTAGGGTCTTGACACCGGCTGTGGCGCAGTCCTGGACAACCAGTTGCACCGACTCCGCCGGGACTGCGACAACCGCAAGGTCGATGTGGTCGGGAATCTCGCTGACTCGCGAGTGTGCCTGCAGCCCCTGCACGTGCCGAGCCTCGATGTTGACAGCATGGACCCGGCCCTTGAAACCGCCGGCACGTATGTTGGTCAACAGCTGGTGCCCGATCGAGTCAACCCGTCGGCTGGCCCCGATCACGGCAATCGACTGCGGGAACAACGCGGAGCGCACGCTCAGCGCCTCGGCGCGGTGCTCTCGCGCGACTCGAACAGCCTGAGACTGTTCAGTAGGCTCGATCGTGAAGGCCACCGCGATCACGCCGTCGTCCAAGTGGTAGTTGACCTCATACCCGGCGTCGGTAAAGACCTGGATCATCTTGTGATTCTGCGGCAGGACATCGGCCACGAACTTGGTCACCCCCACCTCGTGGCCGATGGCTGCCAGGTGCTCCAGTAACACCGAGCCGACTCCCCTGCCCTGATGGGCGTCGGAGATATGGAAGGCCACCTCTGCGGTCGTCTTGTCGAGCCGGTCAAAACGCGCGATCCCGATGATGTCCTCACGCACCGTGGCTACCAGAGCCACCCGCCAGTCGTAGTCGACCTGAGTGAACCGAGCGACATCCTTGTCGCTCAGCGTCTTTAGCGGCGCAAAGAAACGAAGGTAGATGGACTCCGGGGACTGCCCTGCGTGGAACCGGCGGACCCGGTCGGCGTCGGTAGGCACGATCGGGCGCACGTGGGCCATGGCGCCGTCCTTAAGAACGACGTCGGCCTCCCACCAAACCGGGTAGGCAGCGGGGCGGACATCGTTGTCGGTCATGGGTTTAAGAATGGCAGATCCAGCCGGTGAAGGTCCTCTGGACCGTCGATCGGCGGAACTCGCAATCTGTGACTAAGGTCATGCCATGGCCGATGCATACGCACAGTTCCGCAGTGCCCGAGACCTCCTGCTGTCGGCCCGGGCCGACTACCACCGGGCGGTGGCCGAATACGACCCGCCCAGGTCCGCGGATTTCAACTGGGCCCTGGACTGGTTCGACCAGGTGGCAGCCGACGCCTCAACCGGCCCGCGGGTGGCCCTAAAGATCGTCGAGGCCGACGGAACAAGCAATGCGGTGACCTATGGGCAGATGTCGGCCCGATCCTCCCAGGTGGCCTCATGGCTATCCGCCATCGGCGCTGCCAAGGGCGACCGCCTCCTGCTGATGCTGGGCAACCAGGTGGAGCTGTGGGAGACCCTGCTGGCCTGCATCAAACTCGGCGTCGTAGTGATCCCTGCGACGACGTTGCTGACATCTGCCGACCTCGACGACCGAATCTCCAGGGGCGGTGTGGTTCATGTGGTGGCCGCCTCTGGCGACGCCGCCAAGTTCGACGATGTCAGCGGCACTTATACGCGCATCGCCGTCGGAGACCCGGTTGCCGGCTGGAGGTCATATGGCGAGTCGCGCTCCGCGCCCGCCTTCACTGCGCCCGACGCATTCGTGCCTGTGCACAAGGCTGGCGGCGACGATGCCTTGCTGCTCTACTTCACCTCCGGCACGACCGCCCAGCCCAAGCTCGTCAAGCACACCCATCTGTCCTACCCCGTTGGGCATCTGTCCACGATGTACTGGATCGGCCTACAGCCTGGGGATATCCACCTCAACATCTCCTCGCCGGGCTGGGCCAAGCACGCATGGTCCTCGTTCTTCGCTCCATGGAACGCCGAAGCCACGATCCTGGTCGTCAACCAGCCACGTTTTGACGCGGCGGCATTGCTGGCGACGATGGCACAGGAGTCGGTGAGCACGTTCTGTGCCCCGCCGACCGTCTACCGGATGTTGATTCAGCAGGACCTGGGGCCATGGCGCGGGCGGCTCGCCCTCCGCGAAATGGTGGGCGCCGGTGAGCCGCTCAATCCTGAGGTCATCCAGCAGGTCCAGGATGGGCTCGGGATCGTGATCCGGGACGGGTTCGGGCAGACCGAAACGACCGCCCAGGTGGGCAACAGCCCCGGCCAGGACGTCGTGCCCGGCTCGATGGGACGGGTCCTGCCTGGATACGAGGTGATCCTGCTCGACCCGGCAACTGGCCAGGAACGGCTCGGCGACGGCGCCGAGGGTGAGCTCTGCTTGCGTCTGACAGGCTCTCGTGGGCGCCCGGTGGGTCTGATGGCCGGCTACCACGGCGACCCGGAACGGACAGCGGAGTCGATGCGCGAGGGCGCGTATCACACCGGGGATGTGGCCTCGCGGGATGGACGCGGCTACATCACGTACGTGGGACGGGCCGATGACGTGTTCAAGGCCTCGGACTACCGGATCAGCCCCTTCGAACTCGAGTCTGTCCTGATTGAGCACCCGGCAGTCGCCGAGGCGGCCGTGGTGCCCTCGCCGGATCCCACCCGCCTTGCCGTGCCAAAGGCCTACATCGTTCTGGCGCCAGGCTACCCGCCGACCCCGCCGACTGCCGAGTCGATCCTGGCCTATGCGCGCAAGAACCTCGCGGCATACAAACGGGTTCGCCGAATCGAGTTCGCTGAGCTGCCCAAGACCATCTCGGGCAAGATTCGCCGGGTTGAGCTGCGTGGTCGCGAGCAGGAGGTCCACGGAGCCGCAGCGGGCGACAGCGCCTCGAGCAGGGCCAGCGAGCTCGAGTTCTGGGAGTCCGACTTCCCGGGGCTCAAGGACTAAGAGATCGCGCTGACTCGGGCAACTCGCTGACTCCACGACGGGCACTCCGCCGCGTTGGGTGCGGTGTTCGCCGACTGCGGGCGAGCCGGGCCTAGCGCCTTGCGTCAGTCAGATCGATAACCACGAGGGCGTATTCCTTGTCCGGGTCGAGCCCGCTGAAGCACCTGCCGGACGGGTCACACCGACAAGAAGACAGCCGCGAGCCAGATGACAGGACGGGCGCAGACAAGGGCGACCAGCGATGATGACTGCCGTGACCCTTGGCTCTCAGGTACCTGAGAGCCAAGGGTCACAGCAGCTCCACCAAACGTGATCCCGTGATCGTGACACAGTGATCGCGTGGAATTCTCTGACGTCGTTCGCAGGCGCGCCATGGTCCGAGGCTATGACCCCGACCGACCGGTGCCCACCGAGGTCATCAACACCGCTCTGGGCAACGCGATCCGGGCCCCTAGCGCGGGTTTCAGCCAGGGCTGGGACTTTGTCGTGCTCGCCAAGCAGGAGGAACGACAGGCCTACTGGGCGGCCACCACCGACCCCGACGACGAGCCGGACGCGTGGCTGGTCGGGATCAAGAGTGCCCCCGCACTGATCCTGTGCCTATCTGATGAGGGCGCATACCTGCGCCGCTACGCCGAGCCGGACAAGGGCTGGTCCGACATGGACCAAGCGCGCTGGCCGGTTCCCTACTGGGACGTCGACACAGGCATGGCAGCCCTACTGATCTTATTGACCGCGGTCGATGAGGGCCTTGGCAGCTGCTTCTTCGGAACGCCTCCCGAGGCGCACGAGGACGTCTTTGAGGCGTTCGGCATCCCTCGTGAACGCCATCTGGTTGGCGTGGTGTCACTGGGTTATCCGATGACCCACGCCAAGAGCCAAAGCCTCAAGCGGGGTCGCCGCGGCCTGGACCAGGTGGCACATTACGGACGATTCGGACGTCACACACAGGATTAGACCGAATCGATTCCGACAAACGGGTCGATCCAGACATTTGTTTTGGTTGTTTTTTGTCTGACTCTCTTTACATCACTCCTGACGGGGGCTATAAATGTCTCAATAACCGATCGCAATCGGGAGACCCCATGTACGCAGAGGAACGCCAGCAGCACATCCTGGACCGCGCCCGCGCCGAGGGACGGGTCGAGGTCAACACCCTGGCCGAGGCGCTCGATGTCACACCTGAGACGGTGCGCCGGGATCTGACCATTCTTGAACGACATGGCGTGCTGCGCCGAGTCCACGGCGGCGCCATTCCCGTCGAGCGGCTCGGGTTCGAGCCCGGCGTCGAGGCGCGCTCAGAGCGCTTCGTCGCAGAGAAGGAGCGCATCGCAAAGGCGGCACTGCCCCACCTGCCTGACGAGGGCACAGTGCTGCTTGATGCTGGCACCACCACCATGCGGCTGGCTGAGCGGCTCCCCCGCGATCACGAGCTCACCATCGTCACCAACTCTTTGACGATCGCCACCATTGTGGCCCAGCACCAGAACCTCAACCTCTATCTGCTCGGTGGTCGGGTGCGCGGCCGAACCCTCGCCGCAGTGGGCTTGTGGGTCACCAACGCCCTGCAAGACGTGTTTGTCGACGTCGCCTTCATCGGCACCAACGGTCTGTCCACAGAGCGCGGCCTGACCACCCCTGACCAGTCCGAGGCCGCGGCCAAGCGCGCCATGATCAAAGCAGCCCGGCGCTCCGTGGTGCTGACCGACCACACGAAAATAGGCGTCGACCACTTCGCGCGCTTCGCCGATCTGGAAGACATCGCAGCTATCATTACTGACGACGGGCTCGACCCTGAGACCGCTGCCGAGATTGAGGCTCTTGGGCCTGAGGTGGTGCTCGCATGATCGTTACTCTGACCCCGAACCCGAGCCTTGACCGTACGGTGTCCATCACCGACCTGCAGCGCGGCGAAGTGCAACGAGCGACCGGCAGCCGGCTCGACCCGGGTGGCAAAGGAGTAAACATCTCCCGGGCCCTGACCGCGCACAAGGCCCGCACGCTGGCGGTTCTTCCCGCGGGCGGCCCACAGGGGCATCTGCTGGCCGAGCTCCTGCAGGAGGCAGGCATCGCGGTCGCGATCGTGCCGATCGGTGGCTCGATCCGCACCAACCTTGCCCTGGTGGAGCCCGACGGCACCACCACCAAGATCAACGAGCCTGGCCCGCTCCTGTCCAGAGCCGAGTTCGAGGCGCTCCTTGCC
>PMJN01000295.1 GCA_003157445.1 Micrococcales bacterium | reverse complement strand
GAGGGTCCGTAGGCACACGCTCACGGACCCTCGCCCAAGGTCAGTGAGGGGTTTGGTCAGAGCCAAGCATGGCCAACGATCAGCGTTCATCTCGGCGGGCGAACCCGGACCCAACAAGCCTGTGCTCGGCAGGTACGGCCTTGCGGCAGTCAGATCGCTAAACCACGAGGGCGTATTCCTTGTCCGGGTCGAGCCCGCTAAAGCACCTGCCAGACGGGTCACACCAACAAGTAGACAGCCGCGAGCCAGATGACAGGACGGGTACAGACAAGGGCGGCCGATGATGACTGCGGTCAAGGCCTTGGGTCTCAGGTAGCTGAGACCCAAGGGCCAGCAGCTCCACCAAACGTGATCCCGTGATCGTGACACAGTGATCGCGTGGAATTCTCTGACGTCATTCGCAAGCGCACCATGGTCCGAGGCTACGACTCCGACCGACCGGTACCCGCCGAGGTCATCAACACCGCTCTGGGCAACGCGATCCGGGCCCCGAGCGCAGGTTTCAGCCAGGGCTGGGACTTTGTCGTGCTCACCAAACAGGAGGAACGACAGGCCTACTGGGCGGCCACCACCGACCCCGACGACGAGCCGGACGCGTGGCTGGTCGGGATCAAGAGTGCCCCCGCACTGATCCTGTGCCTATCTGATGAGGGCGCGTACCTGCGCCGCTACGCCGAGCCGGACAAAGGCTGGTCCGACATGGACGAGGCGCGCTGGCCGGTTCCCTACTGGGACGTCGACACAGGGATGGCAGCCCTACTGATCCTATTGACCGCGGTCGATGAGGGCCTTGGCAGCTGCTTCTTCGGAACGCCTCCCGAGGCGCACGAGGACGTCTTTGAGGCGTTCGACATTCCTCGTGAACGCCATCTGATTGGCGTGGTGTCACTGGGTTATCCAATGACCCATGCCAAGAGCGAAAGCCTCAAGCGGGGTCGCCGCGGCCTGGACCAGGTGGCACATTACGGACGATTCGGACATCACAGCCAGGATTAGGCTGAGTTGATTCCGACCAACGGGTCGATCCAGACATTTGTTTTAGTTGTTTTTTGTCCGACTCTCTTTACATCGCTCCTGGCGGGGGCTATACATGTCTCAATAACCGATCGCAATCGGGAGACCGCATGTACGCAGAGGAACGCCAGCAGCACATCCTGGATCGTGCCCGCGCCGAGGGACGGGTCGAGGTCAACACCCTGGCCGAGGCGCTCGATGTCACGCCTGAGACGGTGCGCCGGGATCTGACTATTCTTGAACGACATGGCGTGCTGCGCCGAGTCCACGGCGGCGCCATTCCCGTCGAGCGGCTCGGGTTCGAGCCCGGCGTCGAGGCGCGTTCGGAGCGCTTCGTCGCAGAGAAGGAGCGCATCGCAAAGGCGGCACTGCCCCACCTGCCTGACGAGGGAACAGTGCTGCTCGATGCTGGCACCACCACCATGCGGCTGGCTGAGCGGCTCCCCCACGATCACGAGCTCACCATCGTCACCAACTCTTTGACGATCGCCACCATCGTGGCACAGCACCAGAACCTCAACCTCTATCTGCTCGGTGGTCGGGTGCGCGGCCGAACCCTCGCCGCAGTGGGCTTGTGGGTCACCAACGCCCTGCAAGACGTGTTCGTCGACGTCGCCTTCATCGGCACCAACGGTCTGTCCACAGAGCGTGGCCTGACCACCCCGGACCAGTCCGAAGCCGCGGCCAAGCGCGCCATGATCAAAGCAGCCCGGCGCGCCGTGGTGCTGACCGACCACACAAAAATAGGCGTCGACCACTTCGCGCGCTTCGCCGATTTGGAAGACATCGCAGCTATCATTACTGACGACGGGCTCGACCCTGAGACCGCTGCCGAGATTGAGGCTCTTGGGCCTGAGGTGGTGCTCGCATGATCGTTACTCTGACCCCGAACCCGAGCCTTGACCGTACGGTGTCCATCACCGACCTGCAGCGCGGCGAAGTGCAACGAGCGACCGGCAGCCGGCTCGACCCGGGTGGCAAAGGAGTAAACATCTCCCGGGCCCTGACCGCGCACAAGGCCCGCACGCTGGCGGTTCTTCCCGCAGGCGGCCCACAGGGGCATCTGCTGGCCGAGCTCCTGCGGGAGGCAGGCATCGCGGTCGCGATCGTGCCGATCGGTGGCTCGATCCGCACCAACCTTGCCCTGGTGGAGCCCGACGGCACCACCACCAAGATCAACGAGTCTGGCCCGCTGCTGTCCAGGGCCGAGTTCGAGGCGCTCCTTGCCGGCGCGGTGGACACGCTGGCGGAGCAGCCCAGCTGGCTGGTGGGTTCGGGCAGCCTTCCACCAGGAGTCGACGATGACCTGTATGCAGGACTAGTGCGTCGATGCCGCGACGCTGGGGTCAGGGTGGCCATCGATGCGTCCGGCCCCCCGCTACGACTGGCAGTGGCCGCTGGACCCGACCTGATCAAACCCAACCTCGAGGAGCTCGAAGAGCTCGTTGACCGGCCCCTGAACTCCCTGCGCGAGGTGCTCGTGGCAGCCACTGACCTGGTCGAGCACGGCGTCGCCACCGTGGTGGTCAGCCTGGGTGGGCAGGGGGCGCTTCTGGTGTCGGCTTCGATGGTCGCCCACGCCGTGGCGCCGGTTGCCGCGCCACTGTCAACCGTGGGTGCCGGCGACGCGCTGCTGGCCGGATACCTCTACGCCACGGGTAACGGCTCCACCGATGTTGAAGGGCTCCGCGCCGGTGTTGCCTGGGGTGCAGCTGCGGTCAGCCTCCCCGGCAGCCGGATGCCCACGCCCGCCGACGTGGCCGGCATACGAGTGTCGCTGACCGTCGAACCCGATCTGAGCTTGAACTTGAAGCACTGAAGTCCCCTCTCCCATAAGGAATCGCACCATGTCACTGATCACCGAAAACCTCGTAGTCCTAAACCTGGACTCCGCTGACCGTCACGCCGCGACCCGCGTCCTTGCCCAAGCCCTGGCCGGCGAGGGACGGGTCACCGACCTGGACGGCTTCCTTGCGGACGTCCGCAAGCGCGAGGAACAGATGCCCACCGGACTCCCAGGCGGCATCGGGATCCCCCACGCACGCAGCGCCTACGTCACCGAGCCGTCGCTGGCCTTCGGCCGCGCGCCGGCGGGAATCGACTGGGGAGCCGAGGACGGCCCCGCGACGCTCATCTTCCTCATCGCGGCGCCCGAGGGCGGCGGCGACGACCACCTCAAGATCTTGGCCGCCCTGGCCAGGCGGCTGATGCGGACCGAGTTCCGTGAGGCCCTGTTGAACGCCCCCGACGCGACCACCGTGGTTGACGTCGTAACCCGCGAGGTCGTGAACCCATGAAATTCGTCGGCGTAACTTCCTGCCCGACCGGCATCGCCCACACCTATATGGCGGCCGAGGGCCTCGAACAGGCCGCCAAGGCGGCCGGCCACACGATCGAGGTTGAGACCCAGGGCTCTGCAGGCTTCGACTCATTGAGCCCCGAGAGCATCGCCGCCGCCGACGCGGTGATCTTCGCCGTGGGCGTCCCGGTCCGAGAGCGGGCCCGGTTCACCGGAAAGCCGCTCATCGAGGCGGACGTCAAGAAAGCCATCTCCGACGGTCCCGGGCTCATCGCGCAGGCCGTCGCCGCCGTCGAGGAGGCCGCAGCCAATCCCGCTGCGGCACAGACCGGCCCGCCCGCACCAGCGACCGGTGGCCTGAGTACGAAGGTAGACAACCAGGCGTCCGTCGGAGTACGCATTCGCCAGTGGCTGATGACCGGTGTGAGCTACATGATCCCGTTCGTCGCCGCGGGCGGCATCCTCATCGCTCTCGGCTTCATGGTGGCTCAGCTCGCCGGGGGCAAGAACGGCGCGATCGTCGTGACCAAGCAGTACTCGCTCACCGGGCCGCCTGTTCCGAATCCCACGCACATCATCAACATCGTCACTGACTTCAACCCTGCGGACGGGATGCAGTGGGCGGCTCTCTTGTTCCTGATCGGCGGCGCCTCATTCGGCTTCCTGGTCCCGATCCTGTCTGGGTTCATCGCGTTTGCGATCGCGGACCGCCCCGGTCTGGCCCCGGGCATCGTCGGCGGTTTCATCGCGTTCACCATCGGTACCGGCTTCCTCGGCGGCATCGCCACCGGGTTCATCGGTGGTTTCGTCGCGCTCTGGATCAGCCATTGGAAGGTTCCCAAGGGCGTCCGCGGCATCATGCCGGTCGTCGTCATCCCGCTCCTGTCGGTCCTCATCACCGGCGCCATACTCATCCTGGTCCTAGGCCGACCGCTCAAGGCGCTTACCGACGGTCTGGCCTCGTGGCTCCATGGGCTGTCCGGTGCGAACCTCATCCTGCTCGGGGTCATCCTCGGCCTGATGATGGCCTTCGACATGGGTGGGCCGGTCAACAAGGTTGCCTACACGTTCGCCACGACCGGCCTGGCAGCCGCGGCTACCGCGACCGGGAGCACCAACCTCAAGGTGATGGCCGCCGTCATGGCCGCCGGGATGACGCCGCCGTTGGGCCTGGCGCTGGCCACCACGATCCGGAGCCATCTGTTCAGCGAGGCCGAACGGGAGAACGGGAAGGCTGCCTGGCTGCTGGGGGCATCCTTCATCACCGAAGGTGCCATCCCGTTCGCGGCCGCCGACCCGCTGCGAGTAATCCCCTCCTGCATGCTCGGGTCGGGGGTGACCGGTGGTCTGGTGATGCTCTTCGGGAACACCCTGCGTGCCCCGCACGGTGGCATCTGGGTGACGCCCCTGATCGGCAGCCCCCTGCTGTACCTGCTCGCGATCGCGATCGGCACCGTGATCACCGCCGCAGCAGTTATCGCGCTGAAAGCCGCTGGGCCTGGTCCGGCCAAGACAGAGCTCGATGCCGCTGGGCTCGCCGAGGTCGTGGTCTGACTAGGCTCGGGCAACCACCAGGCTCAGGCTGGGGCCAAAGGCAAGCACCGTCACACCCTGTTCCGCATCGACAATCGACCAAGGAGAGTCATGTCACAGCGCACCGTCACCATCGCCTCATCGGTGGGCCTGCACGCCCGCCCCGCCGCGCTTTTCGTCCAGGCGGCGACCGCGACGGGACTTCCCGTCCAGATCAGCAAGACGGGCGAGGAGCCCGTTGATGCCCGCAGCATCCTGGGCGTGATGGCCCTGGGCGCCAAGTGCGGCGAGGAGGTTCTGCTGACCGCCGACGGTGAGGGTGCAGACACCGCCCTGGACGAACTGGTCGCGCTGCTCTCGCGCGACCTCGACGCGCAGGAGTGATCCCGATGTCGGCGATCGACACCCGTCACGGGATCGGAGTCTCCCCCGGCATCGCAGTCGGACCGGTGGTTCAGGTACGTCCAGCGGTCCGGCCACCGGATCACGAGCCCGCATCTTCAGATCCCGGCGCCGCTGGGCAGTTGATCCGCCGAGCCCTGGAGTCGGTGGCCACGACTCTGGATGACCTCGCCGGACGGGCCGACCCGACAGCGCAGCAAATCCTGACCGCCACAGCGATGATGGCTCGCGATCCTGGTCTGGCCAGCGCCGCAGACAAGCACCTGGCCAACGGCAGCGGCCCAGCCACAGCCGTTGACGCAGCGACCGAAGAGTACTGCGCCACCTTCAGCGCGGCTGGTGGCTACCTCGCCGAACGAGTCACGGACCTACGCGACGTACGGGACCGAGCCGTGGCCAGGCTGCTGGGTTTTCAGGACCCTGGCGTTCCGGAGCTCACCGCACCCTCGGTGATCGTGGCCCACGACCTTGCCCCGGCCGAGACTGCCAGCCTGCAACGCAACCTGGTGCTGGCCATCGTGACCGA
>PMJN01000098.1 GCA_003157445.1 Micrococcales bacterium | reverse complement strand
ACCAGCCCCACGTGGTGGCCTTGGCGTTGAGCAGGTCGCCGACGTTCTTGTTCTTCGGGTCGGTCGATGTGGTGGTATCGCGAGTGTCGCACTTATCCCCGGTGGGCTGCGGGTCACCGATGATGGTCGCATTCGCGGTCACTGCGGGGCTGGTCGTGGCGAAGCCGTGGGTCTGCCCTGCGACGAGGTTCAGCGCTCCTGGGGTGGAGGGTCCGAACGTCGTGCCGTAGGAGTTGTCGCTCATGGCGAAGTGCTGGGCGTAGTTCCACAGCCCGGTGACGGTGTTGCCATCGTAGTAGCCCATGACCAGGCCCTTGCCCTCGCCATAGTCCGGGCAAGTGCCCGCGCCTCGACCCACGGTCTGCACGAACTTGTCCATGAGTCCGGAGTTGAAGGCCTTCTGCTCGTCGGTGTAAGTGTGGTCTTGGTCGCAGGTGGCTGCCTGATCGGGCCCGAGCCGGAATGGCTGTATGGAGTTCGGGTTGTTCGGGGCCGACAGGGGCCCGTTCAGCCCGTTGACGGTGGGCGTGCCGGGCGCCGCGGTGAAGCGTGGCCCGCCGGGTGCGTTGGACGCGCTCGGGTAGGTGGCGAAGTAGTGATCGAAGGACACGTTCTCCTGGTAGATCACGACCAGGTGCTTGATCGGGGTCAGGGTGCTCGCCTCGGCGTTACTACCGCCGGCCAGTGCGGGAGCTGCGGCGGTCACCAATGCCAGCATGGCGCCCGCTGCTGCTACCGCCCCAAATCGGCTCTTGATCCTGTGCGTCATATGTCTGTACACGGGGCACTCCTCAGTTCCGTTTGTGACGGCAGGCGACGTCGCCCACCCGGAAAAAGTGTCAAGACTTTTCAAGACCCGAGTGGCTGGACTGACTGACCAGCAGCTGAAGTCTTGGTGAACAGCCGGAGTGTCCCCCCAGCTGGGGGACACCTATGGCCTCAAACTCCCGGCGTCATGCCCGGAACACTCACTGCGTTCCTGAGCGCTCATGGTGCATGGCCGGCTCCACTTGGCAAGAAAGGCTTCACGTCGACGGTGCCTGCCCTGTCGGGCTCGCCGAGAACGTGCCGCTCATCGAGCCGCTCCTACGCCGCTCCTGCGCCGGTTCTTCTGGACCGCGGACTTGAAGCAACTCTTGGCAACATGCAGCGGTCCTCGTCTCGGGATGCCAGTCACCGTCCCGAGATCCGATGGTGTCCTTGTCTGGCGCCGGCCTGCTTCTTACTTGCGGCCGCGGAAGATCGGGTTGGTCAGCGCCGCCATCGGGCCAAGGTGGAGCTCGGCACCCATAGCGTTCCCACTGCCTGAGGTGCCATCACTCCTGGGGCGACGAACCTCAGCGCGGATGTAGGCAGCCAGCTGGGGCGTGGTCACCTACGGGTACGTCCCGCCACCGGTAGCGGGCAAGATCACCTGCTGGGTCTGTCCCTCATCAGTGATGAAACGAACGGTACCGTGGGGCACCCCCGAGACGGTCACGCTAACCGTCACCGGCGCATCCAGCGCCACGGCCAGCCGCTCACCAAGGCCTGCGCGGGTAGTCCCACTCGCCGCCGTGAGCTCCAGGTTGACGGCGCCTAGACAACCCAGATCACCACCAGTGCGCATCAGCGAGGACTTCGCGGATCTGCGCGATGACGTCGTCGACCACCACGTCGCCCTCTGCGCCAGTGCTCTCGATCGAGGCGAGGATCTCGCGAACAGTGTCGACCATGGCCAACAGCACATCTGTTGTGGGCTGGTTCATCACTCGTCGAGCGTCGCGCAACTCAGCTAGCAGGCCCTCGCCAACCTGCGTGAGGCTCTCGATCCGACTGAACCCAGGAAGCCGCACGTTCCCTTGATGGTGTGGATCGTCCTGAAGACACGACTGAGCAGCGCGCGCGAGCCGGGCTTGCCCTCAAGCGGGACGAGGTCCTGGTCAAGCTGATCGAGGTTCTCGTAACTCTGGACGAGAACTCACGGACTAGCTCATCCATGCTTCCCACAACAAAACGTGCCATACCCTGTGTCTGCGTGCACACACCACCACAAAAGGGACTCGGCGTGTCATCCTGACCGGCACTGCAGGCGGACGTGAAGGCGAGCGGGACAAAAGGCAGAATGGGACCCCCCCACCAGGCGACCCAGGGATGTGCATAGTGGCCAGCGAGCCGTTGCAGGACCTCGATCTGCGCGGTACGTCGCTGCGCGAACGCCCGGAGCTGGGCGCAGCTCCCCTGACGCTGGTCGGCTGCGACCTCAGAGGCGCCGATCTACGCGGACTCGATCTGCACGACTGGCAGTTCCATGACTGCAACCTGGACGAGGCCCGTCTGAACGGGGCAACTCTGGACTGCGCCAGGTTCACCGGTGGCAGTGCGCGCAGTGCAGCCTTCCTGGACTGCGATCTTGCGGGGGCACGGTTCGAGATGGTTGATGCCACCGGCGCACATTTTGGCAATTCTCTCTTGAGCGAGGCGGAGTTTGTCGGTTGCCGGCTGATGGGCACAAGCTTCGAAGGCACCCGGGGTCTTGGCATGCTGCTACAGAACTGCAACCTTTATGCCGCGAACCTGAACGGCTGTGCTCTTGGCGGCGTCGCGCTCACGGGCTTGCGGCTGACCGAGGCGTCCTTGCGCGGGGCGGATCTTCGCCGCAGCGACCTGGCCGGCTCGGTGCTGCTCAATGCCGACCTATTTGACGCCAAGCTCAAGGACGCCGACCTGCGCGGAGCCGACCTCGGGCCGGTCGACCTGGACCGGCTGAGCGCCATGTCCGGTGCCATCATCAGCCGCACCCAGGCCGAGCGGATCCTGGTCGAGCTGGCAAACGTCGTGGTGACGGACTGACCCCGTTACAGATTGAGATGGCTGGTGCCGCCCACTCTGGTGAGAGTCCATGCCATGTCAGCAACCGTCCAGGACCATTTCCAGGTTGCAGGCCTTGAACCCGTGCGGAGGCCAACGATCGGTGGCCTCCGGTAGCTGATAGGTGCGCACACACACTCGGCGCGTCAACGGTGGCGATCTGGGAACTGCGCGCTGAGCCGAGGCTACCGTGCCCGCCTCATCCGCCTCGTCCCGGGCGAGCTGGCTCAGCCGGGCCGCATGACCGACTCCTTGTTCTTAAGGTGGGACTTCGGCTTCTGGCAGGACAGCACGGTGCCAGTCGCTAGGTGCTTGATCCGATCTGCCGAGCCTGTGGTGTTGACGCTCCGGCCCCGGCCCGAACCATCCATTGACGTCCACCTTGAGGTCGTCGATATCGACCCTGACTTGCTCACGGATTACGGCGTAGAGTTGCCCCGCAGATTGATCAGTCTCGAGGGGGAATCAGATGCCTTCCCAGACCACGGAGTTCGAACACCTGCTGGAAGCGGTGCCGGATGCCTTGCTGGGAGTGGACGAGGCGGGTGTGATCCGGCTGGCCAATCGTCAGGGGGAGTCGTTGTTCGGTTATGAACGCGACGACCTGATTGGAATGCCCGTCGAGCATTTGGTGCCGGAGTCTCTGCGACTGGTCCACCATGGGCACAGGCAGGAGTACAACGCAGCTCCCAGGACCCGGCCAATGGGCACCAACCTGAAGTTGATTGGGGTGCGCCACGATGGCACAGCGTTCCCTGCCGACATCAGCTTGTCCGCCAGGCAGGACGTTGACGGCCTGTTGGTGATAGCTGCGGTTCGAGACATGACCGCGCGCAACAGGGCCGAGCGGGACCGCCAACTGATGAGCCAGCAGGTGGCAGTCGTCCAGTTCAGCGGGGAAGCCATCAGCAGCGGTACCCTGGACGGCATCATCAGGAGCTGGAACCCTGCCGCAGAAAGACTGTTCGGCTACGCCAGCGACGAGATCGTCGGCACGTCGGGCCAGGTCATCATCCCCAAGGACCGAGCCGACGAGAGACACACGATCCTGGACCGGATCAGATCCGGCGAGGTTGTCGAAGACTTCGAGACCGTACGTGTGCGAGAGGACGGGACGACGTTCGCGGCCTCGCTCACCGTCTCACCGATCCGGGACGGCGATGACACGGTCATCGGGGCATCCGCAATCATCCGCGATGTGACCGAGCAGAAGCACGCTTTCGAGGCTGCCCAGCGCATGGCGGCGATCGTGGAGTATTCGGATGATGCCATCACCGCCAGCACGCTGGACGGCATAGTCACCAGCTGGAACCCAGCCGCCGAATGGCTATACGGCTGCTCCGCCAAGGAGATCATCGGCCAGTCCGGGAGCCTGGTGGTTCCCGGTGACCGAGCCGACGAGCTGAACGACATTCTGTCCAAGATCAGGGCCGGCGAGCATGTCCGGCACCTGGAGACCATCCGCCTACGCCAGGACAGAACGGTATTCCCGGTCTCGCTCACCGTCTCACCGATCCGCGACCCTGACGGCACGATCGTCGGTGCTGTCTGGATCGCCCGTGACGTGACCGAACAGAGGGAGGCGCAGGCAGACGCCCAGCGCATGGCGGCACTGGTCGACTATTCGGATGATGCCATCATCTCCAAGACGCTGGACGGCACCATCACAAGCTGGAACCCGGCGGCCGAACGGCTATACGGCTACACCAACGACGAGATCATCGGCAAGTCCATCGAGCTGCTCGTTCCCCAGGACAAAGCCAGCGAGCTCCAGGACATCGTGGCCAGGATCAAAGCGGGCGAGCATGTCGAGAACATCGAGACCACCCGACTGCGAAAGGGCGGAACCGTATTCCAGGCCTCACTCACCATCTCGCCCATCCTCGGCTCTGGCGGCACGATCATCGGTGCCTCCTCGATCGCCCACGACGTAACCCACCAGAGGGAGGCCTCCGAGCTCGCCCGGTCCATGATCGAGTCAAGCCTGGACCCCATGGTGACGATCAGCCCCGACGGCAAGATCACTGACGTCAACGAGGCCACGGTCAGGGCCATCGGTCTGGCCCGCGACCAGCTCATCGGAACCTCCTTCTCGGCATATTTCACCGAGCCCGAGAAGGCGGAGGAGATCTACCAGCGGGTGTTCACCGAAGGCATGGCAATGGACTATCCGCTGACGCTGCGCCACCGCGACGGGGACCAGAAGCTCACTGAGGTCCTGTACAACGCGTCGATTCACCGTGACCCCAGTGGAAGGGTGCTGGGTGTCTTCGCCACCGCGCGCGACGTCACCGAGCATGTGGAAGCAGCTCAGTATGCCCGGAGCCTGATCGAGGCCGCCCTGGCCCCGCTGGTGACGATCAGCCCAGAGGGCAGGATCACCGATGTCAACCAGGCCACCGTGAACGCCACGGGTGTTCCTCGCGACACGCTCATAGGGACAGACTT
>PMJN01000042.1 GCA_003157445.1 Micrococcales bacterium | reverse complement strand
AGCAGCGAGTCATAGATCCAGAAACGGCCCTGGTCCTTGTCAAGGTGCTGCAGCGGGGTCCACTCCTGGGCGTTCACCTTGTCGATCAGCACCGCGTGACGCTGCACGAAGGTGCCTCGACGTGAGTCTTGGCCCGACATCCGAACCGGCACGCCTTCGCGCAGAAGCGAGCCGAACGCGAGAAGCTCGGCCATGGCCCAGTCGATCCCGCCATCGTGAACCATCGCGGCGCGCCGGGCCATGAGCTGGGCGAGCTTGGGATGGAGCGTGAAGCCCTCGGGCTTCTTCAGGAAGGCGTTGCCCAGGGCGTGGATGCTCTCCAGGGAGATCGCGGTGTTCATGAAGGGGTGCGGAGTGTGCTCGTCGACCTCTTGGGCGTTCGGGCGCTCGAGCCCGCCATGACCCTCCGTATCGGTGCCAGGGACCTCGCCCGCATTGGCGCCGCTCTTCCCGGCTTCCTTGGTCTCCAGGAAGACCGCCTCCAGGCGCTGCTGGTAGTCAATCAGCGCCTCGTTGGCCTCCTCGAGGGTGATGTCGCCGCGACCGATCAGGGCCTCGGTGTAGAGCTTGCGCACCGAGCGCTTGGCCTCGATCAGGCTGTACATCAGCGGCTGGGTCATTGAGGGGTCGTCACCCTCGTTGTGACCGCGACGGCGGTAGCAGACCATGTCGATGACGACGTCTTTGTTGAACTCCTGTCGGAACTCGTAGGCCAGCTCGGCGACTCGCACGCAGGCCTCGGGGTCGTCTCCGTTGACGTGGAAGATCGGTGCCTGGATCATGCGTGCCACGTCGGTGGAGTAGACCGAGGAGCGCGAGGAGGACGGCGAGGTGGTGAAACCGACCTGGTTGTTGATAACCACGTGGATCGTGCCGCCCGTGCGGTAGCCGCGCAGCTGGGAGAGGTTGAGCGTCTCGGCCACGACACCTTGACCTGCGAACGCGGCGTCACCGTGCAGCAGCAGCGGCAGGACGGTGTAGGCCGCGCCCTTCAGGTCCAGCCGGTCCTGCTTGGCGCGTGCGATGCCCTCCAGAACCGGGTTGACGGCCTCGAGGTGGGAGGGGTTGGCAGCCAGGTAGACCTTGGTCTTGGCACCGTCCTCGGAGACGAACATGCCCTCGGTGCCGAGGTGGTACTTCACGTCGCCCGAGCCCTGGACCGAAGAGGGGTCCTGCGTGCCCTCGAACTCCCGGAAGATCTGGCTGTAGGACTTGCCCGCGATGTTGGCCAGCACGTTGAGGCGTCCACGGTGCGACATCCCGATACAGACCTCGTCCATGCCCTCACTGGCGGCGCGGCACAGGATCCGGTCGAGCACGGCGATCACGGACTCGCCACCCTCCAGGCTGAAGCGCTTCTGTCCAACGAACTTGGTCTGCAGGAACGTCTCGAAGGCCTCGGCGGAGTTGAGCCGTCTCAGGATCCGCAGCTGCTCGCCGGCAGAGGTCTTGGTGTGGGGTGTCTCGACCTTGGCCTGGATCCACTGGCGCTGCTCGGGGTCCTGGATGTGCATGTACTCCACGCCAACGGTGCGGCAGTAGGCATCGCGCAGGATGCCCAGAATATTCCGCAGCTTGATCAGTGGTGCCCCGCCGAAGCCCCCCGTGGCGAAGTCGCGCTCCAGATCCCACAACGTGAGGCCATGGGTGGCCACGTCGAGGTCGGGGTGAGCCCGCTGGCGGTACTCCAGCGGGTCGGTGTCGGCCATCAGGTGGCCGCGCACGCGGTAGGCGTGGATCAGCTCCTGCACCCGGGCCGTCTTGTTGATGTCCTCGTCGTGGCTGGCCGAGATGTCCTGAACCCAGGCGATCGGCTCGTAGGGGATCCGCAGCGACTCGAAGATCTCACCGTAGAAGTTGTTCTCGCCCAGCAGAAGCTGGTGCAGGACTCGCAGGAACTCGCCGGACACCGCGCCCTGGATGATGCGGTGGTCATAGGTCGAGGTGATGGTGATGATCTTGCTGACGGCGTCGCGGTTCAACGTCTCCTGGCTCGCGCCTTGCCACTCGGCCGGGTACTCCAGGGCCCCCACTGCGATGATCGCGCCCTGACCGGACATCAGCCGGGGCACGGAGTGGACGGTGCCTATGCCACCGGGGTTGGTCAGGCTGATCGTGGTGCCTACAAAGTCGTCGACGGTCAGCTTGTTGGTGCGGGCCTTGCGGACCACTTCCTCATAGGCCGTCCAGAAGTGCGCAAAGTCCATCGACTCGGTCGCCTTGATGGTGGGCACGAGCAGGGTGCGGGTGCCATCGGCTTTGGCCATGTCGATGGCAAGCCCCAAGTTGATGTGGGAAGGGGTGATCAGGGCAGGTTTGCCATCCTTCTGCCCGAAGCCGGTGTTCATCTGCGGCATCAGTTCCAGCGCCTTGATGAGGGCGTATCCGATCAGGTGGGTGAAGCTGACCTTGCCGCCTCGGCTGCGCCTCAGATGGTTGTTGATGACAACCCTGTTGTCGATGAGGAGCTTGGCCGGCACGACACGCACGCTGGTCGCGGTCGGCACGCTCAGGCTGGCTTCCATGTTGGTCACCGTGCGAGCTGCAGCGCCACGCAGTGGCTGCACGTTGTCCTGGCTGAGTGGACCTGTGGGCTTGACCGCCGGGATGTCTCGAGGCTTTGGAGCAGTCTTGGCAGCGTTCGTGGCTGGCTTGGCGACCGGTGCCGTCGGTGCGGGGGGCCGAACCGGTGCCGCGGGGGTGGTGAAGGGCTGTGGTTCGGCGATCTTGGAGGTGCGTGCACCGGTTTCGTCACCGTTGGCGCTTCCGTTGCCATTGCTGTTGGTGGCGGGGTGGTAGTCCGCGAAGAACTCCCACCATGCCTTGTCCACCGAGTTCTTGTCTTGCAGGTACTGCTGGTAGAGCTCAGCCACGAACCACTCGTTGGGGCCGAAGTCGGCCATGGGATTATCTGTGGGGGGCTGGAGTGGCACAGCGATTACGCCTCTTTCGGAGCTTTGACAATGGTGGGGACCAGGCAGTGGCAACGACCAGGCCTGATGCCAGCCTAACGCTGAGGGTGGCCTGGGCATTCCTTCTTCGTGCAGCGGCCGCTGGCCGGAACCTGATCTTGGAGGCTATTGCGGCACCGTGAGCAGGTCGGCGAAGACGACGAGATTGTCCTGGTAGCGGCCGGTCGCGCTGTTGAACGATCCGCCACAGGTGATCAACCGTAACCCGGCATGGTCGAAGTTCCCGTACACCGGGTTGGTGGGGAACTTGTTCTTCCCGAGCTGCTC
This sequence comes from Micrococcales bacterium, assembly GCA_003157445.1. Taxonomy (GTDB): domain Bacteria; phylum Actinomycetota; class Actinomycetes; order Actinomycetales; family Dermatophilaceae; genus UBA4719. The sequence continues at coordinate 1,104 of PMJN01000042.1, read as the reverse complement.
CACCCCTGTGACCCGAAACACCGGTCTGCTGCCGTCTGTGCGGGTGACTGTGATCTGGTCACCGAGCACGACGTTGTGCAGCGTGTAGAAGACCCCCGGACCTTTCATGTCAACGTGGCCGGCAATGATCGCGGGGCCTAGATGGCCCGGGGTCGGCACACCCGTGTACCAGCCGGCCGGGAATCCACCCGCCGGTACCTGCAGTGTCCCGTCAGCCTGCATGCCGAGTGCCATCAAGGGGAAGTCCAGCCCGACGAGGTGATCTGGACGCGGACCGGCGTGGACCTTGCCAGCATCCCAGAGCGTGCCGCCGGTGGGGGCGACGGAACCGCAGGACTGGCCGCAGTTGCACCAGTGACCGCGCTCGAGGGTGCCACCACGGCGCCGCAGTGACCGGAGCACGCGGTGGCACCGATGGTGATCGCGGCCAGCAGCGCCGCCACGACTGTCGAACTCGCTCATATCGGCTCAGGTCAGGTCACATCTCGCCGAATCGTCAGCAGGGAGCCGATGCCGGCCAGGACCGCGGCGTAGGCCACCAGCACCAAAGCGCCGGCCCACCACGACAACAGGACGACAGTGGAGCTGGTGTTGATGGCTCCGACCATCGCCGAGGTCGCCTCGGCGGGAAGGTAGGGGACGATCGGCGTACCCCAGCTGACCAGGCCAAGCAAGAGCCCCGCCAGCGGCAACACGATCCAGGCCGCGCCGACGGCGATCACGAGGGCGGCGACCTGGTTGGGGATCAGGATGCCGGTGCCCAGGCCGATCAGCGCCCACAGGCCCAGGACCAGCAGGCTCAGAGCCAGGGTGCGGGTGATCGGGCCCACCTCGGGGACCGGCGAGAAACCCTTGATGGCGATGGTGGTTGCGCCCACCCCCACCGAGCCGAGCAGGAACACCAGCCCGTAGAAAACGCCGATGCCCAATAGCGAGACAACCTTGGCAACCATGACCCGCACCCGTTTGGGGGTGGCCAGGAAAGTGCTGGTGATCGTCATGTGGCGGTACTCCGAGCCGATCGACATGACCCCGACTGCCAGAGTGAGCAGGTATGCCGTGCTCAGCCCCGCGGTGTACACGCTCGAGACCATCGTGGGGTCA